>NZ_JASATP010000049.1:0-42251 GCF_038440375.1 Bacillus sp. OTU530 | reverse complement strand
CAAAGTTAATAAGGAAGTGAATTGATTTATGGTTGTACGTTTTTTTGCTAGGTTAACAGGAGGGCAGCAAGTACCGCCTGTTAACACGGATGCTTTTGGTTCAGCAAATTTTGTATTCAACGATGATTTTACAAGACTTCGTTTTAGATTAGTTGTGAATGATTTAGAAGAGTTTATTGCTGCTCATATTCATTTAGGAATGAGAGGCCAAAATGGGCCAGTTGTTACATTCCTTTTTGGACCAGTAACTCGCGGCATCAGTGTCAATACTGGAGTGGTAACTGGAACAATTACAGAAGATGATCTTGTCGGTCCCTTACAAGGAATGTCTTTATTTGAATTAGCAAAACAGATGAATGCAGGCAATACTTACGTGAACGCTCATACGGAAAGATATCCAGATGGAGAAATTCGTGGTCAAATAAGACAAGTTCAATAATTTTTAATGGTGTAGACAGTATGCTTTTTTATAGAGTGTCTGTCTTTTTTATTGACGGCAAAACAAGGAAAGCCGATTAAGTGCTAGTTTTAACTTAATATAACATTCGAAAGCAGAAGTAAATTTTTCTTATTCCTTACCTGATGATCTTTAAGGTAATATGATTCTTAAAGAGTGTACTAAAGAAAAAATAGAAAGCAGCCTAGAAAAGGCTGCTTGTTTACATAAGACTCGTTACCGGAAGTGAATAGTTTCAGATTAACATGAACTGGAACTACCTTCTATAATCAAGAGAACGATCAAGCCATCGAATCTAGCCCAAACCGAGTTCTGTATGCAACATATATTGATTGGATGTATTGATACAGAAAGTGAGGCTAACACAAGTGAACACTTCCCATCAGTTTAACCTCAATTATGCCTGTTACCAAAGAACAATGATGGTACAAAAAATAAGAAAATCTGTCCTGGTTTCCATCAATATATATCCTAAGACTTTATCTCTTTGTTCAGGTTTGAGCCATCAGTTTACTGCGACAGGTACGTATTCTGACAAATCAACTAGAGACATTACAAATCTTGTCGAGTGGTACTCTAACAATCCTTCAAGTGCAACAGTTTCAAATGAGGAAGAAACAAAAGGTTTGACTACAGCAATTGATACTGGGGAAGCCCAAATTTTTGCAAGATTAGACGGAATCATGAGTTCGGATAGTTCTCTCACCGTTGAGACAACTAGTATGAATTGTCCCCGCAAAACTTCTGGCTTTGGTAAGGGCATCTTACTGCTTGAGAATGATGTTGCTTCCTACGATTTTGCCAAACAACTTTGGTCACTTACTAAATCTACTGCTGTGCAGATATCTCCATCAATTATCAGAGATCAATACACGACAGGTGAACAACTGGCAGCGGATTACTGGTGTGTTTGGGCCGGAGTTCAAGGGAATATCACTGATCTGGACGTCATGGCAATGATGCAACCAGGGGGAATCGTCGATGAATTCGTCAAGCTTGGCGGAATTTTCATTGTACACGATACCCACACTAATCCCACAATTGTAACATCTCCTGAAGGATCTTCTGAGTTCATTGGGGGTGAATCTGAGTCACTAGCACAATTTTCGAGGCTTGTACAAATACCGTTGTCCTTTGAGTATCTTGGAACATATTTATATATTAACTCTATTAAGAAAGAAGGCAACTCTATGGCTCTTGAAACTAACTGTAAGACCTGTACTCCTCCTGAAGGTTCTACATCGATTCTTACTGTAGATATACCGGGTGGTCTAGCTATTAACCTATTGGGTATTCATGTCGAAGCTTGTCCAATCTGTGTTACAGTATTCACTGATGGCTCCGGTGCACTTACATCCCAACAACAAGGTATCGCAAATAACCTTATCAACGTCGTTCAGAATTTGATTCCAACTGTTCCTGGTGCTTAAAGGGAAATAGTTTGTAATTTAATACAGGGCTTGACCAAAAAACGGTCGGGTCTTTTTTAATGCATATCATATAAATATAAATTTAACATAATAAACTATTATAAGGATATGAATCAATGGGTTGGTACAAAAACAGACAATATATCATATTATTATAATATGACCATGTTAAACCTTCTTTCTTAGGTATGAAAAAGCCCCTCCCGCCATGAGGGGCTTTTGGTTTATGTATATTGCATTCATGTCAGGTTAACATAATCCCACATTATCGGGAGTCAATGTATCTAGAAGCCTATAAAAATGCCCTCCAGCTAAGTTAATCTGGAGGGCATTTCTTGTTCACATAATTCTCGTTATTGGCAGTAATATTTCGCTAAAACACAACGATATTTTTTGAAGAAAACTATAACAAGAAGACCCCACATAATATCTTTGTGGGGTCTTCTTGTTATAGTTTTTAGTAGCAGCCGTAACCGCCGTGGCCATAGCCGTCATAACCGCCACAGCAGACTACTGCACCAACAATAATAAGTAAGATAAAGAGAACAATGATTAGCACGAATTCATTACCATGTCTATGTTTATGTTTATGTTGATGTCCATGTCCGCATTGACATCCAGATCCACATTCACAAACAGTTTCAAAATTACTCATACATATTTCCCTCCTTGATATTGAGGAAGAAGGCTTAACTATGGCTTTTCATTGTATTCTTCTTATTTGTGTTTGGGTACATATCACGGATAAATGATGAAATAGCCTACTTATGTGGCGGGCTTTCCCCAAAAGCAAGGGCAGTGCCAAAACCTTAATACAAGCAAAAGACAGCCCTTTTGAGGCTGCCTGTTTACATAACATTCGAAAGCGGAAGTTCCGAGAATAAACTTTTCATTTGCCTATTAATCTTGTTACGCCCATCCCAAGAAATCCAATGCCCATTCCTATAAGCCATCCTTGTTGGGGATGCCCTAATAAGGATCCTACTCCCCCGCCTATAAACATGCAGCCCACAAAGACTACGCCTCCAATTCCCCATTTTCTCTGTCCCATAACTTAACCAACCCCTTTCGGGAAAACATATGCCGTTAGCTCCCTTTTCTTGCTAGACATGGTCTTGGTAGTAAATGAACTTAGGAATGCATTGTATATCCTATACATGTCAGGTTTACATAACACGTCATTATCCGAAGTAGCCATGCCCAGGGCATCCGCGTGGGTACTGGCTTTCTCGCAATCTCTCGATTTATCAAGTATACAGGATTTTATGCAATACCCTAGTGGCGCGGCTTTTGACCTCCCGACCTTTTGACAAGTCTCCCTACTTTCTGCATAAAATCCTGCATATTTTCATTCGATTTTGATGTCTGAAAATCTTGATTTAAGTAATTCTATATTGTGAAAAAAATTTTTCTTGTATTCTATCATAATTGATAGTTTATCCAATCTTTTTAATAGATTTTACATATACTATAAAGAATATCAATTGAGAGGAGTTGAATAAATAGAATGAATAGAAATAACAATAGAAGAGAAAACAACTTTGACTTTGATTTTGAACAAGAGACATTTGTGCGCTCTGACAACGATAACACAAACAGACTTTCTGATCGTAATACTAATACTGCTACTGTACGAAATAGCGGAAATTCCACTGTCAATGTACGCGTAAACATTGAAAATGAGGATTAAGCAAGAAAGCTCACAATCAAGTTTTCTAACGGGGTCAATAGAAGGAGGAAGGGATATAGAGATAATCTCTTTTCCCTTTTTCGACTTATGCCAACACACCAATGTGGGGGCTCTGCCCAAAATCTACTACACTTCTGATTTTGAGTGTCCCTATAAGCTTCAAAAAAGGAGTACAACACAAATATCACGAAAACTATAGCGGAGGTGTAACGTTATGACGTCAGAACGTGATAGAGTGTATTCTCCCACTGATATTCAAGAGTTACTTGGAATCGACAGCAGTACATTAAGGAAATATGCCATTCTACTAGAAAAGAATGGTTATCACTTTCTAAAAAATGAACGTGGACACAGAGGTTATTTTGATAAAGATGTCATCACGCTACGCAAATTATTGGAGTTTAGCAAACAACCCGATATGACGTTGGAACGGTCTGCAAAAGCTGTAATGACATGGGTTTCTGAAGAAGATATCACGGTCAGCGTTCCGACTGAAGCACCGTTACAACCAACAGACGAACGTTATAACGATATGATAGAACGCTTGATACGACTAGAAGAACATAATAAGAGACAGGAAGCCTTTAATCAGGAGCTTTTACATCAACTTCAAAAACAACAACAATATATCCAAGAAAGTTTAGAACGAAGGGATAAAACACTACTGGAAACTGTTCGAGAGATACAAGAAACAAAACTTTTAACAGCAGCTACTCAACAAAAAAGATGGTGGCAATTTTGGAAGTAAATAGGCAAGATTTTATACAAATTCAGGGCAGGAAATAAAATGGCAAGATTTCTAGCTATCTTGCCATTTCTACTTTGTAAAAAACATGCATGGCGTGAAATTTCATGGACTGGGCATATTTTAATAGGAATACAGATACCCCAAAGGATTCCCACTTTCGATAATTGGCGATTATGTAACCTTGACGTGAATATGACATGCATTCTTTTTTTGGATGAGTAGACACGAAATTATCATATTAGAATATATATAATTACACTATATTCCAAAAAAAAAAGGAGGTTGCTATTTTGTATCCATGTTTTCCGGATCCTATTTCAAAGCAAAAACGCGAGGAAAATTGTTACTGTTGTTACTGTTGTTACTGTTGTTACTGTAAATATATTCCGTCTATTTGCCCCCCTCAACCACCACTAGTTACATGCCCGTCTCCGACACTACCAAATGAGCCTCCGATATGTGAACAACGAAGAGCAGCGTTCCAAGCTACTAATCCTCAATTGCGTTTTGACTTCAATCTTATGTATTACTTTTTTAATAATCAGGTAACTTTTGCTGAGGCCATCCAACAGTGTAATGCAACATTTGGATTTACCCTAATAACCCTTCAAGAATTGATCGCCATAAGTAATGATTTTAATACTGCGGGATTATGCCAAATGTTACTTTGGACAACCCATAACGGTGTCCCAACTCTTGCATATTTCGTGCCTGGTAGTCGTACTCCAATCATACCCGTTCCAACAGCATCCTTGTCATGCCTAGCTTACAGCATCTATCGGTACAGGCCCTAGTGAGTAATCATAGAGTCAGATATTTAATGTGAAATTCGGTTAGCTCATTCCTAATCGGACAAGCCTGTTATATGCTTAAAACAACAGTAAGCGACCTCGATCATCCTCTTAGGAATCACAAGGTCGCTTACACTATTTCTTCACTTGCTAACCAAAAACCCTTTCTCTTTCTAAATCGCGTGTTAAAAAAGGATGGGAGTGTGATGCAGAAAAGATACTAGCTATTGCTTGTAATTATAATATAAAAAAATTATTTATTTGTAAAGAAAATATTTATAATATTCTAAAAAGTCTGAATATTTTCAATAATCTGGAATAAATGTAATATATTTGGAGAAATATTGAATCACTCTGCTACCTATAAGAACGACTATGTAAAAAACGAATCGTTCCTTGCGGAATTTTTAGCCTTTAAAGATAGTGATAATAAGAGAGAGTCAACTGAAGATGTGTTAAAACCTTGATATTACTAAGTTTGTTAGGGTTTTTAGGGTGTTATGCTTTCGTCACACCTAAAAAGTTCCATTGTCTCGAAAACATTTCTAGATTATGGATATCTTTTTTTATTTTTGTAATGGATGGAGTTGATAGAAGTATTTTTACACAAAAAAACCGACTCACGTTTTTATTTTCATGAATCGGCTAGTGAATCTTATGATAGAAAGAAGTCATTATGATTTACTCCTCATTTCTCATTTTTGATGTCTTAAGTGAAGAAGTTTATTTATTACGAATTCGAGCGTTTCCGTATGCTTCCATTGATTTTACATAGCTTTCCACTACTGAAGCGACGAAATTTGAAAGTTTTTTCATTTGATTTACCCCCTTAATGTAATTGATTACACTGTATATTTTTTATGTTTTTTTAGCAAATCGGCTATCTATTCATGGTAACGGAAACAATGAAAATGAAAGCGAATAATTATTCCATTTGAACTACTAATACGACATGTTAGGTATATCTAGAAACATTTTGGGTGCCGTTTTTCAGAGAGGTAGAAGAGCATAAGGGATTTCTGCTATCACATAGTGTGATAGACTAGGCAAACGTGATATCAATAAAAGTGTTTGAATGTCTCCATTGTGTTCCCCTATTTTTGAGGGATGTCCCTATCGTGTCCCCATAGAAAGTAAACTATGTCCCCCTCACGTCCCCATCATTTTTTTCTAAAACCTTATATTTTTAATGGATGTTAAATCTCTCAATTGATTGTTTTTATGTTCTTAACGCCCATTCATTTTTCTTATAAAGGACGAGATTTTCTTCCACTTTTAGTGGTTGCTTTTTTCTCTCTACTCTATTTGATTCTTACTTACTCTTTTCCTATCCTAATCTTTTGTTTAACTCCCTTTGATCTGTGTATTTTCGATACTCCAGGTTGAATTAGATAGTCTAGAACAAACCATTTACAACTCTATGACAACCTGCCAATACATTCAGAAACTGAATATACATACACTGAATCTTAAAAGGCCTGTAAAGCCATCTAAAGAGGGTTAATTAAAACTTAAAGATTCTACCAATCTATAAAAATAAACGCTTAAAAATGATTCTAGAAAGTCTGGCATACATTATGGGATTAGTTATTACCCTAACTGCCAGAAACTTCTGAGAATCTAGCGGATTTTTAATAGTTATCTACTTGAAATAATTAAGGATTTGTATGTCAAAAAGTTACTATAAAGAGATCTACACATAAAACAAGATGGGGACACGAGGGGGCCATTGTATAAAACCTATGGGACCACGAGGGAGACATTAGTCGAAAAAAGGGGCACACAATGGGGACATGTCGGCATTTTTCCTGTCCCCACGAGTTCGTCAGGCATTGCCGGACTCCACAACCTAGTTGGGGACAGAAATCCCTTATGCTCTTCAGCTTTTTTAATTTTTGGGCACTAAAAAAGCACCCTTCAAGAGGATGCTCCAACACCTAAGTATTCATCAATCTTTTCTAAAAGTCCATTTGAAATGTCCTTATGAATAGCAAGTTTCCTTTTAAGCTGTCTAATCTCTTCTTTTAACTTCTCAGATTGGGATTTGAATTCCTTTATCTTTAAATTTAATATGTTCTGATGCAGCATTTCCTTGTGGTTTCTAGCCACACTTGTTATTACATCTAATTTGACATCTAAAGCCGAAAGCTGTTGTTCTTTTAAGCTTAACTCTTCACTAAAATTAGTAAGTTCCTGTTGTATTTCCTGTCTCCATTCAATTAGCATACGTTCTGTTTCTTTCATATGTATTCAACCTCCTTTCCGCATTCATACATTCGGCAATACAGAAGTGATCCCCTTTATAGTTTCCAGGATCTACAACATTCTAAACAACGCCCTAAAATCGCCTGTATCGCTTCCTCTGTCCTCTTAGCAGAAATATACCAATCAATTAAAACCTCCCTGTACAAACGATTCTCGTAAGCCAGAGCCGTATTCTGAGAATAGTCTTAGCCTGGCTTATCAAATTTTTAAAAAAAAGAGCGCAGCTGGCCTGAGCACGGGCGCTTACTTAAAATATTGAGAAAACTCCACCCAAAAGCTCAAAAGAAAAAGCCCCTAAAAAGGGACTATTAAAAATCTTTCTAAAAACACGAATAAGGCCAGTCCATATAATCTGTTTAAAGGGACACATGGTGGGACACTTTTATAATTTTTTTATCAGCCTTGATACAACTGACTTTGATAGTCCTGTATACTCTGCTAGTTTTCTTATAGACGCTCTTGGATAACGTTCTAATGCCTTTTGTATTTGCCATAGCTTATCTTCTGTTTGTTCCTTACGCTCTTCATTATACTCTTCCATTGGACGCATACCGGCTTCCCGGCGCTTATTTCGCTTGCTCTCTGTATTTCGCTCACGCTTTACAGTAACGCCTATAATCGTGCGCATAGCCTTCATTTCCGCCTCTGTAATGTTTAGCTTCTCTATGACAGTAGCATTCTTCATCGGCTTTATTAGAGTGCGAGAAAGTCCCCTCATGCTGAAATCATTTACGGCGAATGCTTCCATGAATTCAATAGCATCATTACAGGCACTTTTTATTGTGGCGTTAATCTCGCCCTTCTTCATCGGCTTATCAGCTGTAGAGTATATCCGTCCTATTGTCGGCTGGATAAAATCCTCTGTATCACCCCGGCTCTTTAAGAACAGACACACGGTAAAAGAGTAAATGTAAATGAATGTGTTACGGCATCCTGTTAAATTTCCGTTTCTAATTTCTACTAGCCTCTGCAAGTCATTCACACGGGCCGCATTAAGGCTGTACAGCGTCTTTGCACCCACTTTGTCTATAAATACTGCTACGTTGCCTTTACGCTGCTTTCCGCGCTTCCTAGCCTGCTCTAACGGTGTACAGAATTCATATAACTCTTGCAAACTGTATTCTAATTGCCGCCATACTTCAACATTAACAGCAGCATTGTTTTTAGTATTCGTTGTACCCGGAAAACGTAGGACACGCGGTAGATCACACGCGCGCGGGTCTGCTTCTATATCTCTTAGTTTACTAATGTATTGAAGGGTTATGTACTGTGCTAAATATGCCATTCGAGGCGCTGCACCATTAGCAATAGAGAAAAATATCTGTAAGCCACGGCCACTAAAAATAACTAGGTTAGGATTCGGAATATGCCCGCTGAAAATATAGCTTTGTAGCTTCTCCAGCGCGTCATTAGGTGTAATTTTTAGAGCGTGGCAATCTATATCAACGCCTAGATTTCTAATTTGTTTGAGCTTCCCCGCTTCCCTACTGCCATACTCGAAGGCATTTAACGAAAGGTACATATCATCTTTCTTGTTCCGTGCGGCATACTTCAGCATATCGGGAATGTCATTCAATCCCCAGAAACGTTGAGTACCGTTTACTGGCTTTAACGTTGCTATATATCCCGCTTTTTTCGTTTCACTAGCGTAAAAATCATGCCAATTCTCTATAATTGCATGAACCTGTGGTGCTAGTATTCTAGCGGCTACATTATCAGACATAATAAAAGCCCCCTAAATTTAGGAAGCTGTTTTTACCTATTTACTTACAATGAAACATCCTGTTTTGATACAACGGACTGATTCGCTTTAATCTTAAAGACATTAATGCTAAATAAAAGTACACCCACAATCACCAGTAACGATGAGATAATTGCAACAGGTAGGAGTGATTCACTTCCTGTAAGGATCATAACAAACAATGAACCTTGCATTAATGGTACGCCGATATTATGTAACCAAAAATGAATCTTTGCTAATTTCGTTTCTGCCGCCTTTGGATAGATAGAATAAATGATTCCGAATATCGCCATAGATACCCAGCCCAATAAGTTTAAATGAGCATGAACAGATGCAAATGCAAAATTATGAATTATACCCATGACTAACCCAAGACAAACAGCTATAAAGAAGTAAACAACTGCAATTTTCAAAAAACGTAGACCCATTACGTTCCCCCCTTTTTTTATTACATATAGAATATATTTACAACACCGTTTACAATAGACTATTTAAGTAAAATTATCCATATAACGCCAATTAAAGTGATGATTTACCATATACCGAGAATGTAATCTAGGATGCTAAAAACCCCCTTCAGTGATCTGAAGGAGGTTCATGTTTACATAATTCCTGTTAGCGGTAGTTGGTTCATAATATCTTGGCAAAACAGCTCTTACTTTTTGAGTAATATGATTTTTGGTTTGTTACGGTTTAATTATCTCAGATAGGTATTTATCTTATTTCTTTTTAGATATTGGATGCATATCTTAATTAAGAATTTTAGAGGAAAGGGAGGGCGTACACATGGAAAGACAATACCCTTATCATCAGCCATACCCGGTGAGTTATTATCCATATCATCACCATCATTATCCATACCAGCATGTAGGTTATTATCCATATCACCACCATCATTATCCATACCAGCATGTGGGTTATTATCCATATCATCATCACTATGGATATCCTGGTGGCTATTAATGTAAAAACAAAAAACATCAAGAAAGAGGGGGCTTTTTGGGTCCCTCTTTAACTATTGTTAGTTTACATAACATTCGTTATCGGGAGTCAATGTATCTAGAAACCTATAAAAATACCCTCCAGTAAAGCAATCCGGAGGGCTTTTGTGTTCATTTAATCCTAGTATTCTTTCCAGTGTTTTTTATCATCGTCTTTCTCATTATCACAATCACAACCATTTATCCGTATTTTTATTATATTAACATTCTTATTTTTTTGTTCTTGTTCCTGTTCTTGTTCCTGTTTTTGTTTATCATCATCAGCCATATTTTTTCCCCCTTGGATTTATAATATCATCATATTAAAAATGAGTAGTTCGGATTCCATGCTTGTCCCGCATTTTCTAAAAACTTTAAAAATTTATGTATATACATGTGAAGTTAACATAATCCCTTATTATCGGAATTCAATGTATCTAGGAGCCTATAAAAATCCCCTCCAGCTAAGCAATCTGGAGGGGATTCGCGTTCACATAATCAGTGTTATCGGAAGTCGTCTAATATCTACTTTAGATACTGAAACCTTTTGATAAATTGTACGTTTAAACATAATTGAATAGTCAAAATATACAAGCTTATTTTTTATCAAAAAATATACTATTATATCAAAGTTAATAAGGAAGTGAATTGATTTATGGTTGTACGTTTTTTTGCTAGGTTAACAGGAGGGCAGCAAGTACCGCCTGTTAACACGGATGCTTTTGGTTCAGCAAATTTTGTATTCAACGATGATTTTACAAGACTTCGTTTTAGATTAGTTGTGAATGATTTAGAAGAGTTTATTGCTGCTCATATTCATTTAGGAATGAGAGGCCAAAATGGGCCAGTTGTTACATTCCTTTTTGGACCAGTAACTCGCGGCATCAGTGTCAATACTGGAGTGGTAACTGGAACAATTACAGAAGATGATCTTGTCGGTCCCTTACAAGGAATGTCTTTATTTGAATTAGCAAAACAGATGAATGCAGGCAATACTTACGTGAACGCTCATACGGAAAGATATCCAGATGGAGAAATTCGTGGTCAAATAAGACAAGTTCAATAATTTTTAATGGTGTAGACAGTATGCTTTTTTATAGAGTGTCTGTCTTTTTTATTGACGGCAAAACAAGGAAGGCCGATTAAGTGCTAGTTTTAACTTATATAACATTCGAAAGCGGAAGTAAATTTTTCTTATTCCTTACCTGATGATCTTTAAGGTAATATGATTCTTAAAGAGTGTACTAAAGAAAAAATAGAAAGCAGCCTAAAAAGGCTGCTTATTTACATAAGATGACTTATGGGTAGTGTGTCAAATGGTTCTCTTTTTAATCCTTTTTAAATCTATTCAGCATAGTGTGTACAAGTCTGCCAAGAAACTTAGGTAATTTAATTGTATAACATTTCATAGTTTTTCTCCTACTCTCCATTGCTCCTATAATGTATTCAAACAGAAGAAAGGTGTTAATTCATCAGTGTTTTTTGTATACTCTATACATGTCAGGTTTACATAACGCGACATTATCGGAATTCAATGTATCTTGGACTTTATAAAAAGTCTCAGTCTACTACAATAACTGAAAAGAAAATGCCTTTGCTGCAGTAAGGGCATTTGTTTCCTGTCATTAAGTATTGATAAACTCTATTTCCCGCATTATCAGTAGTTAATGTACTTCTACATAGAAAAACCCCTATATGAGCATACAGGGGTTTTCGATATCTAATAGTTTTTTTGGATTTAATGGAAGCTAAAGCAAGCAGCACCTACTATAATTAATAGGATAAATAATACGACGATTAGTGCAAATCCTCCAGCAAAACCACCACAGCCGCCGCCATAGCCACAGCCACCTCCGTAGCCGCCGTAGCCACCATAACCATAACCATAACCATACATATATATGTCTCCTTTTCCTTTTTATAAGGAGGAAAAAAACTCTTTGTAACGGATACAGGATATTGTATGTTTTAGGGGATTATTGGAGCCAGTCTAGATTGTAAAGGCGATGCCCTTATTTAAGCATCGCCCTTGAAAATTATAGTTTTTAAGAACACGTGTATTAGTATATTGTACTGTTCTTTTGTGAAGCTTATTTGTAGTCTAAATTACTGCTTATTTAGTTGAACAAGAAGTAATGTATATTCCATACATGTCAGGTTAACATAACACATCATTATCCGAAGTAGCCATGCCCAGGGCATCCGCGCCAACACTGGGTTTCTTGCAATCTCCGAATTTATTACATATGCAGGATTTTATGCAATGCCCAAGCGATGCCCAAATGGCAAGGATTATGGCAAATTTGCCATTTTATTTCCCGCGCTGAAATTGTATAAAATCCTGCATATTCTGTTATCTAAAGAATACAAGTGAAAGAGAACAGGATATTTGTTCATCACCTACCCAAACAAAAACACCCCTCTGATTCAGCGGAATGAGGGGTGTTTTTGTTTGATAAGGAATTCATTACTTTTTCCAAAATTCCCACCATTTTTTTTGTTGTGCTGCAGCAATCATTCTTTTGGTTTCTTGGATCTCACGAACATGCTGTATGAGTAATTGATCTCGCTTTTCTAAGCGTTCCAGGATACGTTGCTCAGTACCAAGCAGCTCTTGCTTAATCTCTTGCAACAGTTCTTGTTTTAGCTTCCCTCGTTCAGCTTTAAGGTCTAGTTCTGGTGAGCGGGGGGTGTTTACTTGGTACTTTCTTTCGCTCAATGCTTGCTCAATGGCATTCTCTAGCTTGCTTCCTTCGCTCTGAAACTTCTTAATTTTTTCTAATAAGAGCACGTCCTGCCCTAGAAGAATTTGATAAACTAGAATCAAATATCTTAAGCAAGGTACTTGTCTGGTTACAGACTGGTCCTTATCTAGTTTCCTGGGAACGGTTTATCGTGGTGGGTCGCCAAACTTCACACACGATAAGCCGTTTTGCATTTCTCGGCTCTATTTGTAATCCTAATTCTACCATTCTCATTACAGTTAACACGACGAAAAACAGAATACCGGAAGCCTTATGCTCATTCACATAAGAGTAGTGATATTCTGTAATATTTACCCAAATATCCGTACCAAAATGTACAATGTCACTGATCCCAGAACAAAAAAGAAAGAGACTACATTAAGTCGTAGCCTCTTTTATCTTTATCTTCTCGATCTCTCTATACAAAATGGATTTACTTACACCGGTTGCCTCCTCGATCTCTCTAATGCTCATCTTATTAGTTTCTCTTTCCTGCCACAGCTTAACAGCCATAGCAACTTGCCCTTTCTCCTTGCCTCTTCTACCCAGCTTTACACCTTTATTCTTAGCATTGGCAATACCGGCTTGCCGCTTTTCTTCAAGTAGTTCGCGCTCATTCTCTGCTAGCGCTGAAAGGATTGTTAAAAATAGCTTCCCGTTTCTATGTGTTGCTTCCATACCTAATTCCACAATGTACAAAGTAATGTTTCGCTGGATCAGATCCTCAACTAGTTCTAAGAGCTGCTTTGTATTCCGTCCCAGGCGATCAACGCGGGTAACTATGATTGTATCCCCTTCTTCAGCCTCAGAAAGGAGCTTTTCCAGCTCTGGACGCTTGAATGTTTTACCCGTTGCCTTTTCTTCAATGATTGTGTCACACTTTCGCGCTTTTAACTGTTCAATTTGTGTATCTAGGTTCTGCTCCTTTGTACTCACTCGAGCATATCCGTATACAGTCATTCCAGCCGATCCCCTTTCCCGAATCTCCATAATTATGTATGTCTCTATTCTCAATATACGCATTTAATTTAGGGAATTCAATTAGGGAACCATTAAACCCAATGAAATAAGGACTTTAGTATCATTCCCTTAAAGTCTACTTTTAGGGAATACATGAGAAAATATGGACTCGGCCACAGTCAACTACCCACCACTTTAAGCGTAGCTAAGTGGTGGGTAGTTGACACGCATGATAAGTTCGAGGATTCGTATCGAATTTTCATCGTGGCGGGTAGCGCGACCCTTCGTACCGCTTACTGTTGGTATGTAAGGCTTATAGGAATCCCTCCATGCCTGTAGAGTCGTTCGTGGGCGTCCTAATTTCCGGGCTATATCCGCAAGGGAGTACGTTCGCTTGTAGGATTCTTCGCCGTGGCCGCGCTCGTCATGGCTATTCGTCGTCGTTACCGCTCGTCTCGTCGTCATTATAACATTAACTTTCGTCATCGGTTTGTCGTTAACATTCTAAACGTTGATATAACACGATTTTTGATGAGTATATGAGAACAATAGCATACATACGTATTGCATAAAATCCTGCATATTTTCTTTTGTCTGAGAATGAGAGAAATCCAGTATTGGTGCGGATGCCCAAGGGAATCCCACTTCCGCTAATGCCATGTTATGTAAACTTGACATGTATAGGGTATTCATCATCAATTTTGTTAGACAAGTACAGACAAGCATACAAGAAAAAATAACAAAATTTAATATATTGATAACAATGAACACGAAGTCAAAAAAGAAAAGAGGAAAAATTCTATGAATGATGAGAATGAATTAAAAGAAGGAATTCATTTCGAACATGATAAAGACGGTTATACAATCAACATTAATATATACAACAATAATAATTTTGCGAATAAAAGCAGTCATGCTGGCAACATTGAACAAAGAGCCGAAGGTGGCGGACAAATCAATAAGAATGTTGGGACGAACGCAAATCAAGGCGGACAGAACGCTATAAATGGTAGCCAGAGCGCAAATAATGACTCACAGTTCGCAAATGGAAATGGAAGGAGTGGAATTGCTGGAAAAGGAAATGATGAACAAGGTGGGCAAGAAGCTATCAAAATAAGAAAAAAAGGAGGGTGTGATTGTAGCTCTTCTAAAGTGGGGGCAACCAGATGCGCTGCTCAAGCAAGGGCAACTGGAGTCGACGTAAATGCAAATATATGTCCAGGATGTGTACTCGAAAATAGTTCTTTAGTTCTTTTTGGAGGAGCATTTACAGCGACGAGTTTTGATCATGTAACTTATACTCCTGTAACTAATCAACTACAAGTAGCAGGTATGGGGATTTTGGGGGGACGCCCACCAGGGAACTACATTGTTACTTTTTCACCTTCAGTAAATATCATTAACCTTCTTTTCGTTAGCGCTGGACAACGTATCTCCAGAAATTTCAAGGTACCAAGTACCGTAATACCGTGTTCTGGAACATCCTCTCCAGACTCGATTGAAAACTTATGACAGCTGCTAAAGAGAAGCTAGAAATGGAGCGATACGTTAAAGCTGAACTACCGCTTTCAAAGATTATGTTAATGCGCTCCCTTCAGATCACTTAACTGGAGGGTATTTTTATAGATTTCTAGATACATTGACTCCCGATAATGCCGGATTATATTAACTTCACATGTATATACATAAATTTTTAGAATTCTTAGAAAAATAGGGACAAGCATGGAATCAAAAATACTAATCTTTAATATAATGCTATTATAAATTAAAGGAGGAAAAAATATGGCTAATGATGATAAACAAAAACAAGAACAAGAACAGGAACAAGAACAAAAAAATAGGAATATTAATATAATAAATATACAGGTAAATTGTTGTGATCATAAGAAAGACGATGATAAAAAACACTGGAAAGAATACTAGGATTAAATGAACACAAAAGCCCCCAGGATTTCGTTACTGGAGGGTATTTTTATAGATTTCTAGATACATTGACTCCCGATAATGCGGGACTATGTTAATTTCACATGTATATACATAAATTTTTAGAGCTTTTAGAAAATGAGGGACAAGCATGGAATCAAAAATACTAATTTTTAATATAATGCTATTATAAATTAAAGGAGGAAAAAATATGGCTAATGATGATAAACAAAAACAAGAACAGGAACAAGAACAGGAACAAGAACAGGAACAAGAACAAACTAATAAGAATGTTAATATAATAAATGTGCATGTAAATTGTTGTGATCATAAGAAAGACGAGAAAGACGAGGATAAAAAGCACTGGAAAGACTTGTATAAAAAGGTATATTGGGATTATAAGGAAGAGAAGTATAAAGAATACTAGGATTAAATGAACACAAAAGCCCTCCGGATTGCTTTACTGGAGGGCTTTTTTATAGGATTCTAGATACATTGAATTCCGATAATGTGGAGTTATGTTAACTTGACATGTATAGGGTATTCATCGTCAACTACCCACCACTTAGCTACGCTTGAAGTGGGGGCTTGCGAGTGACCAGCAGTACTGACGGTCGCTCTACTACAAGCGACATGCTTAAATATCAACCGTTATGTACGGCATCGCCTAGTAGCAGTACTCCAATTTCCACACGTACTAGGCAGACGAGTTACGTCTAAGATTTTACGGTTGCAACGTATTCCTGCAACCAACCTCATATCTTAGGTTGTCAAAGAACAAAAAGACTGCCTTTAGCGACGATTCGCCCAACGGTTCATCTCTAAAGGAGGAAGTGCAGCATTGGAATGTTTTGCTACGCAAAAACGCGCATTCCTTGTTCTTAGTAGAAGCCGTAACTATTTTCTTAATAAAACATGGACCGAATCATTCCGGAGTATTTCGTTTAGGTCATTAGCAAAGATTCCTGGGTAGAACAAAGGAAAAATTTCTATTCCTCTAACATGATTAAAATACTTTATTTACAGTATAGACTGGCTCCAAGAATCCCCTAAAACATACAATATTCTATATCCGTGACAAAGAGTTTTTCCTCCTTATAAAAAGGAAAAGGGGGCATATATATATGTATGGTTATGGTTTCGGTTACGGTGGTTACGGCGGCTGTGGTGGTTACGGCGGCTGCGGTGGTTATGCTGGAGGATTTGCACTAATCGTCGTATTATTTATCCTATTAATTATAGTAGGTACTGCTTTCGTTGGCCGTTGGTAAATCCGAAAAAATATTAGATATCTAAAACCCCTGTATGCTCGCTCATACAGGGGTTTTTCTATGGCTCAGTAAAACTAACAAGAAAAACAAAACTTGTATTATCAAAATTGATGTATAAGAGATAGCACGCAAATTTTAACATTTTCTTGTAATACCTGCAGAAATGTTTTTATTCGCGTATTTTTTTTATTGGTCAATTACCCTACATCTTGTCCTAAGATGATGAATATCTTATATAAACAGTAATATAGTAAATTTTTTCCTTAAGGAGGAAGTTATCTTGTTTTATCAACAAGCTGACAATCACATAAATAAATACACAAAAAATCTAAAATCCATGATTGGTTCAACAGTGCAATGTAACTTTGGAGGACCCGAGAAAGGAGAGGGAATACTTCTTAAAGTAGGTTTAGACTATTGTGTATTGCAATGCAATAAAGAAGTATACTATTATCCATTGCATCATATCAAAGGCTATACACTTATCCAGAAAGATGACAATTCCGAAGAAAATAGCAATACAGAGGATAATGGAAATGAAAATAACGACAACAACAAAAATTTAAAATATCCAATTGTTGTACCAGGCAGACGTTTCGTTGATGTTATTGACCGCTTAAAAGGGCAGAAAGTTCAATTTAACAAAGGACCAGGCAAGATAAAAGGAACTGTAGTTGGACGTGATACAAAGCATATTATACTTGAGGTTAACGATGAAGTGTTGTACGTCTCTAAATTCCACATTCAAAATATGTGCTGGGACTATTGCAATTCGAACAATAACCAACAAAGTCCCGACGATTCCAAAGATGACAAAAACAACGATAATAATAAAAACAGCAGTAGTACCAACAATCAAGAGAATAACAATCAAGAGAATAACAATCAAGAGAATAATGATCAAGGGAATAACAATCAAGAGAATAATGATCAAGAGAATAATGATCAAGAGAATAATGATCAAGAGAATAATGATCAAGAGAATAATGATCAAGAGAATAATGATCAAGAGAATAACAGCCAACGGGAGAACAATATGGATCAATGGTGGCGTTGGTATGACAGCTTATGGGAAAAACATCTAAGAAAACAATTAGACAATAATTAGTGTACGGAGGAGCTTTTTTTGGACAACTTAAAACAGTTATTGAATAAAAAAATTCATGTGAAAATAACCCCAGAAATTTGTTTTGACGGAATACTCACTGATATAGGAGATGATATTGTAGTATTATTTGATGGACAAAGATATCTTTATATCCCCTTGGTACATGTCCATAAAATCAAGCTTAGTAGAAGCGATGAGGAAATTGGTGAGCCTACTGGATTTTTATTACCTAAACAAACAGAATCTATTTCATATCACACTATTTTAACAAATGCAAAAATGCTTTTTATTGAAATTCATGTATTAGGAAACCAATCATTGCATGGTTATATCACAGATGTGTTAAATGATTATTTTGTTTTTTATTCACCTATATATAAAACAATGTATATTTCCTTAGATCATTTAAAATGGTTAACCCCATGCAATCAAAATATTACTCCATATACCCTCAATAAAGAACTCTTACCTGTCAAGCCTTCTCTTACTATCGCATCCGCTTCATGGAAAGAACAATTAAAGAAATTAGAAAATAACTTCGTAGTCTTTGATATGGGAGAGGAGTCAGATAAAATAGGGTTACTAAAAAAAATAGAGAATAATCTAATTGAGTTGATAGCTGCAAATGGTGAAACCATGCATTTGAATCTTACTCATATCAAATCTGTACATGCCCCATAAACATTCTTACCAAACAGCCCTTTTGAAGGGCTGTTTGAAGTTATCTTGTTTAACTACTGAAAAAGCTTCCACTCTTTCCTTTTCTCTTATAGTGGTGATGCCCATAACTTCCATGGTCACCATGACTTTTTCTATAACCATCGCTGCTGCTAGAACTCTTGTAAGAATGTGATCTTCTCCCCTTATAATCACTGCTACTATAATGCTTATGTTTATTATTCGTTAGTGAATCAAATAGTTTCTTGAACATGATTTAATCACTCCTCGTAATATTTTTAAATCTATGACAAAACAAAAAACGCTTTTATCTTTTTTGTAGATAAAAGCGTTGGATGTACAAAAACAGACTTTTACCTAACTAAAAACTTAGGCAAAGGTCTTGCTAACAATTAATATTGCCAACAAAGCCGGAAACATAACGTTTCGTAATGACGACTATTGTTGTACAGCTACTCCCCTTTGAAGTATTAAATTTGTTTAATCTTATCGTATTATCGTAGATCAATTCCATAAGTCAATTGATCACTAATGAATTATCACCTTTCAAAACCTTATTTTTCCATCCCCTCGAAAAAGGGGATTAACGAGTATACAGGGGAAGAGGAGTAAGATCGATGAGGGGGTTGCTATTCTAGCAGCTCCTTCCTCATATTTTAATTGAACTAGCCTGGAAAACAATGCTAAGATTGAGGAAATAAATAGTGCGAAAAAATGACAAAGCCCTTATTCTCTCCCCGACCAAAGTTTGAGAATAAAGGCTTCCACAGTCACCTAAGGGTGTACTGTACCCTTTTTAAAAACATATGTTACTGCAATTTTAGCATATGTTTATTTGGGCTACAACTATATCCTTTCGTGACTTCTTACCATTTTTCGCAACTCTAAAAATGGAAAAGAGGTCTTTTTGCTATGGAAAACACAGGGAAGCTATTATTTGATGAAAGCCCACTAATTGTACAACGGAAACTTGCTATGAAATTAGGAGTAGACGAAGCTCTATTTATCCAGCAGCTCCACTATTTGATTGTAGGTAAACAATCGGGAAGTGATTTTAGTACATTCAAAGAGGGAAATGTGTGGGTCTACAATACTTGGTGGGGCTGGCAGGAATTTTTTCCGTTTTGGAACGAGAAAAAAATCAAACGTATGATTAAATCGTTAGAAGAAGTAGGTGTACTGATCGGACGAACAGACTTAAACGTAAAAGCCTATGATAAAACAAAGTGGTACCGAATCGACTATGAATTGTTAGTGAATCTGCCGGAACGGAACTATTTTGAGGAAGAAGGCAGTTTACATAAAGAAAAGAAAATGCAGTTACTTTTAAAACCGAAGGGACAAAATGTCCCTATGAGTAATAGCAAGGGTTCAAATGGTACGAAAGAGAATGCAGAGCCTTCAAACCCGCATGAACAGCCAAAGGGACAAAATGTCCCTATCGATAGGGACATTTTGTCCCTACCTATACCAAAGATTTCTATACAAAAGAATTCTTTAAATAATTTAGAAAGTAAGTATGTAGGTAGCGCTTCGCTTGAATTATATTTATCTCAATTCAATATGACGAAATACGCATCTATAGAGCTGACCAAGCTAGTAGATGCAGCTAGCGAAATATTAGTAACAGAGGCTATCAAACGTGCTGTTTCCGGTGAAGCAAATAAACCTATCGCGTATATAAAATCAACAGTTTCTAAATGGGTTGCTGCAGAATGTCAGACGATTGAAGACATTGAGCGATATGAAGATAACTTTAGACAGCAACAGGTAGCGCTAAAGCAACAAAAGAAGGTTAAGCATGGTAAACGTACTACACGTAAAGAAGACCTAGCTGAAAGTATTCGTGAAGAAAAAAAGGCTCCATCCACGGAGGAACAGCTTACACTTGAAGAAGAGCGTCGTCGTTTAGAGGAAGAACTTAAACAGTATAAAAGATCGTAAATTATAGCCATATTCGTCTATCTGAGCGTTTTTTAACTAACAACCAATATAACCCACCTAACTATGAAAAGAACGCTCAGAAAGGGAGATAGGGGCTTTAGAAAGCGTATTAGATATCACCATAGAGTAATAACGTCAATTCGGTAATATGACTTATAAAGCCTTTAAAGAATGCTAGTATTTTAACTAACATTCTTTTCCTTTTTAGAACAGGAAAAAAACATCTTTTTATGGCATTTCAACTCCCAATATTTTAAACAATCACTTGAATAATAGATACATAGGAACAACAAACACGGCTGTTCCTATCCCATATTTCGCTACATCCAACCAATCATTAATCCAAATCTCTTTTGCACTAGAAACATGGAATCTAAGTCTTACTTTTTCGATGTTTCAAACACACAAGGGACTTGTGTGTTTTTATAACACATATTTTTAAATCTTTTAAATCTTTTCGGGCGCTTAAAACCCTTGCGGGGCAAGGGTTTTAAGCGACTAACTATTACTTTTTCAATGCGAACTATTACCTAAAAATAATGGTAAGATTTAGAGGACTATGAGACAATGGATTCAGAGAAAAAGGGAGAGTGAATGGTATGGATGATACAAAACAAACAGCACTTGTGAAAAAAGCAAATTCACTAGTTGAAGCAAGTTTTAAATTGTCCGCACTAGAGCAAAAAGTCATTCTGACACTTGCAAGTCAGATTCGGCAAAATGATTCGGAGTTTAAGACCTACACGCTTTCGATTAAAGAATTTTGCGAGACGCTAGGCGTAAAAGGCACAAGCAAATACACAGAACTTCGCCGGATCACACTAAACTTGATGAAAAAAGCATTTCAAGTCCAATTAGAAAAACGTGTCGTACAGGTGTCCTGGCTTTCGTATGTCAGTTATAACGAAAATCAGGGAACAGTGGACATGCAATTTGCTCCTTTTCTGAAACCGTATCTGCTCGAACTCAAAAGGAATTTTACATCATACCCCCTCTCAAACGTCGCCAAACTGAAACGTTCTTACTCGATACGCATGTACGAATTGCTGAAACAGTACCAGAGGATTGGAGAACGGACCTTTACACTCGATGAGCTTTTGCAAAAGCTTGGACTTGAGAACTCTAGCTACACGGCATACTCTAACTTAAAGCTTAAGGTGTTAAAGCCGGCACAAAAGGAACTGGCAGAAAAAACAGATCTCTCTTTTGATATCATTGAAATCAAGAAAAGTAGGAAAGTCGAATCCGTTCGTTTTGTGATTCGTTCTAAGGAAAAACTGATTGTACCTTCGCCTTCAGTCGAAATAAAGATAGAAAGAGGATTTGAAGAAGTACAGGATGTGTTGAAGAGATTGAGTCTAACTGTGAGTGATGAAATCATTTCTGGGTGACTAAAACACCATACAGCAGTATATATTACAGATATTCTCACCTTTGCTATGACGGAAGGGTCGATACAAAACCCACTCGGTTTCGCAACATACGCGATTAAACACAATCTGCAAATCGAACATCTGAAACATACTGTTCGTGAAGGAAAACAAACAACGCGAACAGAAATTCTGCCAGAATGGTTCCAAAAGGGTGAACAAACTGCGGAGCAAGGGTTTTCTGATGACACCGCGGACCTTATCGAGCAACGTAAACGTCTTGAGGAGGAGCTACAAAAATACAGAAAAACAAAAAACCCCGCTATTTAATACTGATTTATTAGCAGGGAATTTCCAAAATTAAAGGAGAAACTGGAGGAGCGTTTATATCTGGTTTTTATGTCCTGAGCGCAAGCTACGGAGAAATCAATTATAAATACTATCCGCAGATCAATAAGTTTAATAAACAGTAAGAGTGGGTTTCGTACCAGCTCTTTTTTTATCAAAAAATAGGCGAGAACACCCCCACCTCAAGGAGTGTTAGCGAGTAGGTGACGGATAGTTAAATGTAAATTTTTGGATACTATTAAAAATAGCTGTATAGGCTGTTTTACTCTTTGTATCGTTTGAAAAAATCTCGTAAAGCTAATTCTATAATGTCTTGTTTCTGTATCCTATATATCTCAGAAAACTGATCTAATTTTGTGCTAATCGACTTATTAAAATACACGCTTTTGCGGGTCTTTTCCTCCGGCTGTATTTCAGTACGAGTCCGCATAATCAATTGCTCTGCACTGTTGGTGCTGTCTGTGTATTGTTCTAGTGCTGTGGATGCTGCCTCCATAACGCCCTCTTGTTGCTTGTATGCTGCTAACATGCTGCGTATTGCTGCTATTTCATCTGCCGTTAGGCTGTCTATTGGTGTGGTGGTGTCTGCCTTCTGTCTGCTTTTTGGCGCTGTCCTGGCTGCTTGCGGTTTGTTTGTTGACATAAACTCTATTAACTCACGATTTAATGGCTCTTGTTCTTCTCCTATATAGTCCCATGCTTTTGCGCTTTGGCTGTATTGGTAACCAGCTGCTTGTAGTGCCGCTCTTAACCTCTTATCGCTTATTGCTAAATCTTTGCTTACTTCTTTAACATTGTGTTCTTTTAGTTGTTCTAATACGGTTTGTATGGTGTACATGTGTTATGCTCCTCTCCTTGGAGTGCTGTGTTGGCGCTATATTAGCGTTATCCTGGTGCTGTGTTGGTGCTGTATTAGTGTTATCCTAGTGCTGTGTTGGTGCTATATTAGCGTTATCCTGGTGCTGTGTTGGTGCTATATTAGCGTTATCCTGGTGCTGTGTTGGTGCTATATTAGCGTTATCCCGGTGCTGTGTTGGTGCTATATTAGCGTTATCCTGGTGCTGTGTTGGTGCTATATTAGCGTTGTCCTAGTGCTGTGTTGGTGCTATATTAGCGTTATCCTAGTGCTGTGTTGGTGCTATATTAGCGTTATCCTGGTGCTGTGTTGGTGCTATCCATAACACTTGAATCTTAATGAATTATACTCTGCATGGTCGTGGCTTGTCCTGTAAATATGTCATTATCGGAAGTTCCTCCGTTTATAAAAGTAGATTTTTACGGATTTTTATGGTTAAGAACAAAAGAAACCTACTCAATTGAACAGGCTTCTTTACATAATCTCCGTTACTGGCAGTAATATTCCTCTAAAACACAACGGTATTTTTTGAAGAAAACTATAACAAGAAGATCCCACAAAGATATTATGTGGGATCTCCTTGTTATAGTTTTTAGTAACAGCCGTAACCGCAGTGGCCATAACCGCCGTAGCCGCCATAACCGCCACAGCAGACTACTGCACCAATAATAATAAGTAAGATAAAGAGAACAATGATTAGCGCGAATTCATTACCATGTCTATGTCTATGTCCATGTCCGCATTCACATCTAACCCCATGTCCACATCCACAATCAAAATTACTCATACATATTTCCCTCCTTGATATTTAGGAAGGAGGTTCAACTATGACCTTTCACCTAGGGTATTTCATTGTATTCTTTTCAGTTGTATTTTGGTACATATCATGGATAAATGATGAAATAGCCTACCTTTATAAAAAATTTTACGTTCTATCTAGAAACTTATAAAAACCCCCTCCAGTAAAGTGATCTGGAGGGGGCATGTTTACATAATCAAGTGTTACTGGCGGTCAATTCCTACCCGTACCTTTTATCTAGATTATGATTTACCACTTGTAAGATGAGAATCAAACATATCGATTATTTCAAGGAATCTATCAGCTTCACGGAAAACATGGTCTGCTAATAGTGGATGAATGATACTCTTTATTTTACATTGCTCAATTAAATCACGCGCCGTTTTCTTGAAGTCCCGAAGGGATGAGACCGACACGCGATTTTGATCCAGGAATTGATCTAAAAGAGGAACTGTTTGAGATTGTGGCCTCATAGATTCTAAATCTCTTGCTTGATACAACAATTGATCAAAATCATTGCTGAAATTCTGGGCCAAATCTACAAGTTTTCTTTCCGATGGATCAAGAAGATGACCAATAAATTTAGCATGGTCTGCCATAATCCTTAAGAAGAAGACATTTTCTTTAATAATGGCTTCAGGAAGAGCTTTTAATTTACCCTCATTTAATTCCATTAAACGTTTTCTAAAATAATTAGCTTCTCTACTTGTATGATCAACTAACAGTGGAAAATTATTTGCCCCTGGCAATTTACAGGTGAGAATTAGTCCTAGTACTTTTCGTTTAAATGCGAAAATATTGGTTGCAGCCTGTTGTACTTCTGAATTAAATCTTCTTATTTGCTCAGGATCTGTTTGATTTGTATAGGAATGTGCGATTTGTTCGATGTGTTCAAACAATTGGTAAAATTGATTAGCCTCTTGGATTAGTTGAGTATCCTCTGCTCTAAAACCCAATCGAAGAAATAAAGAATGCTCTTTCATGATTCTAGACCAAAAACGTATTTCATTTAATGATCGCTCGACAAACACTCCAGATGTAACACCCGTATCAGGATGTAATGAGGCTTCATCTCTATTCATCCTTACCCCCCTCAGTACATACTTCGTTTGCTCTATTCTTATTAACATGTACATATAAAAATACCAACATGGAAAAAAAACCACTCATAGTGAGTGGTCTCATCTTTTAATTGTGTAAAAAATGCGTGAAAAATTTTTCACATTTTCTTGTATACGTTATTCATGTGAGGTTTATATAACACGGCATTATCCGAAGTAGCCATGCCCAGGGCATCCGCGCCAACACTGGGTTTCTCGTAATCTCTGAAATTATCAAGTATGCAGGATTTTATGCAATGCCCTAGTGGTGCGGCTTTTAACCTCCCGATCCTTTGACAAGTCTCCCTACTTTTTGCATAAAATCTTGCATACATATTTGTTACAATTGCTAGTATAAGCGAATGTACTAACCATGTTATATTAACTATGCTGTGACGATTTACTTATAGGTTATATTTAGTCCTATGCCCAGTCTGGATATAACCAAAAAACCGTGCTTACCATAAGCACGGTTTTTTCTTGTTATCGGTTCCAAAAGTTCCACCACTTTTTTTGCTGTGTGGCTGCTATCACTCCATTGTTTAACAACTTATAAAAAAGTATGTATCAGATCCAAACAACCTGTAATTACTTCATTAGGAGCCTGTCCTTTGATTTGAAAATGTCGGGCTCTCCAATCTAAACTCTTCACCTGATCTGTTAAAATAACCCCTTCAATAGCCAAGCCACTTGGCAAGGCTACTTCGAAGGGATATCCTTTCTGTTGCCGAGTAATGGGACATACCACGGCAAACCCTGTGACTTGATTAAATGCTTTCGGCGATAGGACAATACCTGGTCGTGTCCCTGCTTGTTCGTGTCCTGCTTGAGGATTGAAGTTTACATAAACAAGATCGCCACGTTCGGGTGCTGACATTACATTAATTCATTCCCTTCCACCCCAAAGTCAACTTCAACATGACGATTTTCTGGCGTTACTTGCGCCAAAAGTTCCTCTAATGTTGGTTTTTTCTTTTTTGGTTTTAATGTGATGACCTGATTTTCAACACTTAATTCTATTTCTGAACCTTGTTCAATCGAGATAGCTTCAGCAATACGGGTAGGGATGCGAACAGCAAGACTATTGCCCCATTTTTGCACCGTTGTAGTCACATGTATCACTCCTTCATTTGGTTTATGTTGGTCTCTTTCCATCATAGCACCTCTAATTTTCCTTGTATATACATAGTATATACAAGGATTTAAAAAATGATACTTAGCGTGCTACTTTAGATAGCATAGGACAAACTACTTACACAGCAGCTAGAAGGAGAGGGTTATTTACATAGCGAATGCTATAGCGAGGTGATAGCGCTATGGATGAGAAAAATCAGACAGTGTATTCTCCAAAGGAAGTAGCAGGCCTTTTGAATGTAGAGCCTGTCACTTTGCGGAATTATGCTAAAATTCTAGAAGAGCATGGCTACACATTTCTTAAAATGAGAAGAATCAAAGAGGATACGTGGATCGTGACATCATAGCGTTTCGTAAATTAATTTCGTTTAAAAACCAAGAGGACATGACGCTGGAGCGCGCTGCAAATGCAGTCATGACGTGGATTAATAGTGATGATATAGCGCTAAGCGCTCCGACTGATGGAGCGCTACAAACAGATTTAGAGCGCTCTAAAGAAGAGATTTTGAGAGAGTTTGGAGAGTTTAAAGAACAACAAATGGCTTTCAATCGTGAGTTATTGCAACAGCTACAAAAGCAACAGCAATATATCCAGGAAAGTTTAGAGCGAAGAGACAAAGCATTAATAGAAACTGTTCGGGAGATACAATAAACAAAACGTTTAACAGCAGCCACACAACAAAAAAAGTGGTGGCACTTTTGGAAAAAGCAATGAACTCCTTAACAAATAAAAACACCCCTCATTCAGTTAGTTAGAGGTTAAGACAAACAAGCAAGAAAAAACCACCGCGAATGATAAAAGTATTGTTATCAAATTTTGCCCATTTAAAAACTCAGTTATATCAACGTTTTCAGCGTTTTTTTCAAAAATTAATATAAGTAGTTCAAACTCTTACCAAATGGGCACTTTTAAGCTTTTTTCTCCTGAAATTCAGGAAGCGATTTTCTTTGAAAATCGCTTCCCTCCAGTTCTTTCACACAATATCACACACAAAAATAAAAAATTCTGCACACAACTTAGTTGCCTTTTGACAATATATTAAACCATCCAGTTCAACAAAAACGAGGAGGTTGTTTATGAAACAAAAAATCCTTAAAGCTTTTTTAAGTATCTTAGTTTTAAGTATGCTTGTGCTTGTATTCCCTGTATCCTCGAGTGCAGCAAGCGGTCCAAGATGTAGGACCTACGTCTTTACGGGATGGGAAGCTTATTTGTGGTCAGATGGTCTTTATAGCACATTTGTACTTGTTAAATGTACCAGATAACTAAGATAGTAAGGTAGCAAGAAAATATTCCCAATTTTCCGATTTTAATTACACAATCTTAATATACAGGATTTACACAATTTCAGAACGGGAAATAAAATGGCAAGGTGGATATAACCCTTGCCATTTCTACATTGTTAAAAAATATGCATAACGTGAAATTTCATAGACCGGACAGAAAGTAAGAAGAATGGGGATGTCCCAAGGGTTTTGCAGGGAATCCCTAGCGATTCCCACTTCTGATAATGTCGACTTCTGTTAACCTGACGTGTACATGGTATACAAGGCTCCGCAAATGCCGTTCCTAAAAATGGACAAGCTGCATCTATTAGTAGTACATAATTTGTACAAGCTATTCGTACAAAAATGGTATAAGCCATTCTATAAAGGGAGGAGGTAGAATATGGGATCATACTATGATAAATTAATAGCCCAAAGAGATGCGTACGTTCAAGGATCCAACTACAACCAAGGAAACAACAATCAAGGAAACAACCAAGGAAACAACAATCAAGGAAACAACCAAGGAAACAACAATCAAGGAAACAACCAAGGAGACAACAATCAAGGAAACAACCAAGGATACAATCAAGGATACAATCAAGGAGACAACCAAGGAGACAACCAAGGATACAATCAAGGATACAATCAAGGAGACAACCAAGGAGACAACCAAGGATACAACCACGGATACAACCACGGATACAATCACGGATACAATCACGGATACAACCATGGATATAACCAAGGATCCAATCAAGGATACAACAACCAAGGATACAATCAAGGATACAACAACCAAGGATACAATCAAGGATACAACCACGGATACAACAACCAAGGATACAATCAAGGATACAACCACGGATACAACCACGGATCTAACCAAGGATACAACCACGGATACAACCACGGATCTAACCAAGGATACAATCACGGATACAACCACGGATACAATCACGGATACAACCACGGATACAATCACGGATACAACCACGGATATAACAATCAAGAGAATAACAACCAAGAGAATAACGACCAAGAGAATAGCGACCAAGAGAATAACAACCAAGAGTACATTGATCGATGGCAGAGCCGACTGAATAACGACATGGATCAATTGTATCAATGGTATCGTTGGTCCGACAGTCTATGGTAAAACAGCTAAGAGAATGACTAGGCAATAATCGTGTATATGTGATTAAGATTTTAGCACTTCCCTTGCTTTTGGGCAGGGGTTGGTCGGGGGTGTGGGGGCAGAGCCCACCACGTATGCGTGTAGGCATATAGAGAAAGAGTAACACAATGAACGGATGGATCTAGCGGTTCGGTTCGTATAATTGCTCGTATTCTAGATAAGGCAAAAGAAAAGCTGTTAACGAAGTATTTTGATAAAGACGAAATTGAAGGTGCTCAAAAATTCTTAGCAAGTAAACAAAAACAAATTGAAAAAGAGAAACTAGAAAAGCAACAAACTTGAAAGAGAGAGCGAGACTATGGACCGGATTTTTTCTAAATTTTGCGATAGTAAAATCAGGTTTTTTCTTATCTTGATATATTAGAAACAAGTCGGCTCAGATGAAAATTTTAATCTAGCATAAAAACGTTGAAAACCCTTATATACCAAGGATTTTCGCTGTTAGACTTGTTTCTAATCTCGTTGAAAAACGAGAAAAAAATTTCACCAAGAAAGGAGCGAAAGATTTGCTGCTGGATGATGTGAAAATTGAAAAACTGTTCCTTGAAAAAATTGTAAAGAATCGTCAGTACAACGAGATAATAGAAACCTATTATGGTAGGTTACATAAAGAGCAAAAGGACGAAAAGCTATTACGGAATCGGGACAAGCTAAAAGATTGTAATGCACTATGGTTCTTAGATCGGTACGATGTGGCAAAGGTTAAGGACTTCCAGAAAACGAATCTCTGCAAAGATAAATTTTGTAATAACTGTAAGAAAGTAAAACAGGTAAGCAGGATGGCTAAGTTTATACCGCTCATTAGACCGTATGCGAAGAGTATGTATCAGCTAACTCTAACAGTTCCGAATGTGAAGGGAAAGCAATTAGGTGAAACGATAGATAGCTTATTTAAGGCGTTTGCAACGCTCATAGATTATTTGAAGGGCAAAAGAAGGTAAAAGGAGTTGATTTTGAGAGATTCAAATACGAGGGAGCTATACGCTCATTAGAGGTTACATACAAGGCCAACGATTATCACCCGCATTTACATGCATTGGTAGTGCTTCAGGTTAACCCATTAGATAATTGCATGATAAGAAGACATCAAAACGTGTATTCTAAGGATTTTAAAGGCAAGCGTGAGGAGCGGTTATTCTCTGATATAGAGATACTGATACAAAAGGTATGGTACTTGCTTATAAACAAGAAGCGGGTATTTAAAAGGGCTATAGATCAATTAGAAAAAGGGTATTCGTGCCAGTTAGATAAGTTTAAGGAATCTGATTTTATCGAACTGTTTAAATACATGACAAAGGCAACTAATGAAGATGACGATACGATGAATTATAGACAGTTTAAAACGCTCTATTACAGTCTAATGAACAGACGGCAGATACAAGGATATGGATGTTTCTATAACCTGAAGGACGAAGAAGTGAGCATGGAGGAAGTAAACGGATTGTACGATGCGATTATAGAAGGTTTAAAACAAGAAGAAAGCCCGTTAAGCGTCTCGCAAACGCCGAACGAGCTAATGCAGGATACCGAATATACTCTGATAAGTAGGAAGAGAGTATATTCATACCTTAAGCAAATAAAAGATAGATAATCATAAGCCTTTCGAGTGCTAGCAACACTTCGAAGGGCTTTATTACTTATTCGTTAACAAATAATCCTATTAACATTATACTTTCGATTTTTCAAATATGGCAACAGTTCGAGACTAGGAAAATAATATAAATTCGATTTTATTTGTTTGAATTTCGGTCGAGCGTTAGCGAGTATGCATCGAACACCTGCGTAGCAAGGTATATAGATGCACACTCACCTAAAATCCGTTCTGAAAAATAAAAAAGGAGAATAATAAAATTTCTCCTTAGTTAACATAAAGTCCGTTATTGGAAGTTACTCGTAGCAATCATTATCTAGTAATGATAATTTGTTTGTGGTACATATGCTTGTCCAACACCAATACGGGAGAGAACCCATACCATGCAGAAAGCGTTTGGCTATTGACATTATTAACAGTACCATCAGAATCTAATTGATAGGGACCTATTTTTTGTACTGTACGGCATTTTACTGCTGCTATAGAGATACCCATCTAGTACTATCCCAATAGTAGCAGTACCATCTCTGTGTAGGACTATCCCACCAGTGCACTATCTGTGTAAGACCATCCCAGAGGTAATAGTTTTCGCCATCTTGCACCCATCGGTCTATCTGGAGTAGTCCATTCACATAATAGTACAATTTTCCATCTTCTTGCACCCATCCATTTTTTATAGGTGATATATCATATATGTCTTTTCCTACATTACCGCTATTTTTATTATCCATAATTATTCACCTCTTTTTAAAATGCTAGAATAATTTATGAAAAAGTAATTCTTATGCTTGTCCGTTTACCCAAATAAAACAAAAAAACATTAATCACTGAAAAAATTGTATACTCTATACATGTCAAGTTGACATAATCCCTAATTATCGGAATTCAATGTATCTAGGAGCCTATAAAAATCCCCTCCAGATTGCTTAGCTGGAGGGGATTCCTTGTTCACATAATCAAGTTTTATCGGAAGTGATATCAAGTAATAGATACTCAATATATATTTCAAACTAGTAATCTTCAAATGACTTCTATGAATTTAATAGAATTTGTTTTTGTTTGTTAAACTCTTCTTCAGTAAGATAACCTTGTTCCTTAAATTTAATTAGTTGGCTAAGTTGTTCAATAGTGCCTTTAATTGTTTGTTGAAGGGGAGAAACTAAAACTAACACTTGATTAGGACCTGTACGTTTTAATACAAAATATCCTTTCTCCGCTTTTGTTGCAATTCCATCATCATTCGACCAACAATATCCATGGGTTTCACAAGTCCCATCATCTCGAACCAGTACTTGACCAATTAATCCGACGGCTACCCATTCTGGACGATTTATACGCGAGGTATATTCTTCATGAGGATTCCATTCTGGATTGAGTATAGGCTGCATTATTTTGCTTTCTGGAGTGATTACATTTCCTTCTTCGTCTTTTTGAACTGGAATGGTAACCTCATGATATTTTTTTCGTCCCCATTCATCAGTCAGATATTTTCCTTGCCAGCGTAAGCATCCACTATTTCCTAACAAACCTGGTGTTGCACTTGTTATTCCCAAAATAAACGGATCATTTGAAGTGGCTTTTCGAATTTTATCCTCTGCCGATACAGTAACGAAATAGCCAACATCAATCGAGTTCCCATCAGCTGTTTCAAACATTTCTGCGTAATCACCTGCTGGAGATGAATATACCCCGTCTATAAACATATTGCCGTTATTCAAAAGTTTTCCAACTAGACCTGTAGCATCATAGGCTACTGCTCCGAAAGCTACATTCCACGAATAAGTTGGGTCCCCATCTGTAGCATTAACAGCTCCATTTCTACCCATAATATGGGCTCCTGTGAAACCATTTGTTGTTGTACTCAGTCCTTCAGCATGAGATAAATCCCCACTAGCAATTGTACCTGATCCTTCTGCATGGGCCGCAAATCCACTTGCCCTTGTACCGCTACCTTCTGCGTGGGAAGAATCCCCACTGGCAGTTGTACCGGTTCCTTCGGCATGAGAATCAAATCCACTTGCTGTTGTACCGGTTCCTTCTGCGTGGGAAGAAGTTCCACTTGCGGTTGTATTTGTTCCTTCTGCGTGGGAAGAAGTTCCGCTTGCTGTTGTACCGTTACCTTCAGCATGTGAAATAGCTCCACTGGCAGTTGTACTTTGTCCTTCAGCATGTGAAATAGTTCCACTTGCGGTTGTAGTTTGTCCTTCGGCATGGGAATTATCTCCACTTGCTGTTGTGCTATCTCCTTCGGCATGAGAAGTACTTCCGCTTGCTATTGAAGATACACCTTCGGCATGTGATGAAAATCCATTGGCTATTGTATTAAATCCTTCGGCATGAGCAGAGACTGCCAATGGTCCTGTAGATGTGTTTTGACCTTCCGTGTGGGAACTTACTCCTTGGGCTTGTGTACTATTTCCCTCAGCATGGGAATTATCTCCACTGGCAATTGTACTTGATCCTTCCGCATGAGAATTATTTCCACTTGCTGTTGTATTTCCACCTTCGGCATGGGAAGATCCTCCACTAGCGGTTGTCCCCGATCCTTCCGCATGGGAAGACTGACCACTTGAGTTTGTATTTCCACCTTCGGCATGGGAAGCAAATCCATTTGCTGTTGTGGAACTACCTTCAGCATGTGAGTTAGACCCACTTGCCGTTGTACTGCCACCTTCGGCATGAGATCTATCTCCGCTGGCAATTGTACCTTGTCCTTCCGCATGGGAAGCAACTCCACTTGCTGTTGTGGTATCTCCTTCTGCATGAGAAATACTTCCGCTTGCTACTGAAGATGCACCTTCGGCATGTGACGAAAATCCATTGGCTATTGTATTAAACCCTTCCGCATGAGCAGAAGCTGCCAATGGTCCTGTAGACGTGTTTTGACCTTCCGTGTGGGAATCTGCCCCTTGGGCTTGTGTAGAATTTCCTTCAGCATGAGATCTATCTCCACTGGCAGCTGTATTTTGCCCTTCAGCATGAGATGCAGATCCACTTGCTGTTGTTTGAAATCCTTCGGCATGAGAATTATTTCCACTTGCTGTTGTAGTTCCTCCCTCGGCATGGGAATTATCCCCACTTGCTGTTGTACCGTTTCCTTCTGAGTGTGAAGCAGCGCCACTAGCGGTTGTTCCTAATCCCTCGGCATGCGAAGAATTCCCGCCTGCGGTTGTATTTTGCCCTTCGGCATGAGAAAAAGATTCACTTGCCGTTGTACCGCCACCTTCCGCATGGGAAGATCCCCCGCTAGCTATTGTTCTTGATCCCTCAGCATGGGCAGACCCATTACTTGCTGTTGTATTAAATCCTTCCGCGTGGGATGCAGGTCCGCTAGCGGTTGTGTTCGATCCTTCAGCATGAGATACAGTTCCACTCGCTGTTGTTTGAAATCCTTCGGCATGAGCTCCCGTTCCGCTGACTGTTGTATTTGTAGCAACTCCTTCTGCATGAGAAAAATCCCCTAGTGCTTGCGGAGCTGGAAACGAGGTAATATCCGGAGTTCCCCCTTCCGCATGAGACGCAAATCCGCTTGCAGTTGTTCCAACTCCTTCCGCGTGAGCACTATTCCCACTCGCCAACGTTGGAGCTGAATTGCCTACTTGATCTACTGCTCCACCTTCAGCGTGAGAAGCCCTTCCACTAGCCGTTGTTCCTTCTCCTTCGGCATGGGCATTAATACCGGTGATCGTCGTTTGAGTATTCATTCCTTCGGTATGCGAATTAACTCCGTTTGCTGTTGTATTGTTCCCCTCCGCATGGGAAGACCCTCCGCTTGCAGTTGTCCCTGATCCTTCGGCATGAGCAGCAATTCCACTAGCTGTCGTTGAAGTCCCTTCTGCATGTGCTGTATTAGAACTCGCGAGCGTTTGGAATCCCTCTGCGTGAGATGCAGCTCCACTGGCTGTCGTTGTATTCCCTTCCGCGTGTGCTGTATCAAAACTCGCGAGCGTTTGGAATCCCTCTGCATGAGATGCAATTCCGCTAGCTATTGTGTTCAATCCTTCAGCGTGCGAATAATTACCGTTTGCAGCCGTATTATGTCCTTCCGCATGTGAAGCCAATCCACTAGCTGTCGTTGAAGTTCCTTCTGCATGTGCTGTACTAGAGCTTGCGAGCGTTTGGAATCCCTCTGCATGAGATGCATTTCCACTAGCTGTCGTTGTATTCCCTTCCGCGTGTGCTGTATTAGAACTCGCGAGCGTTTGGAATCCCTCTGCATGAGATGCATTTCCACTAGCTGTCGTTGTATTCCCTTCCGCGTGTGCTGTATTAGAACTCGCGAGCGTTTGGAATCCCTCTGCATGGGATGCAATTCCACTAGCTGTTGTGTTCAATCCTTCTGAATGGGAGAAATTCCCGCTAGCGGTTGTGTTGTTTCCTTCTGCTGTTGAACATAATCCCGTAGCATTTTGATTACATCCATTGGCCAATATTTTTTCTCTCCTTTTTATAATGTTTATCGAAAAACCGTTATATTTATAAAATCCGAACAGGAAAGTATAAACATATCTCTTAAAATAACGAGATTCACAAATTGTGTGTTACTACCAATACATGTAGCTTGTACATTTTTGGTAACGGCGCTTGCGGAGTCTTGTATATCATATACATTCAAAAACTATTTCATATAAGCTGCTTCATTCATATTTGAATTTAGGTGGGCTACTAGGTATACAGCCAATGCGAGCTTTGATCCTGAGCATAAAGTGTAGAACTTCCTCTAATGAATCTTATGTCAACAGACAGCCTTAAAAGGGCTGTTTTTTTGTTTTTATTAAGGTTTTGGTACTTCCCTTGCTTTTGAGCAGAGGTTGGCCGGGGATGGGGGGCAGATCCCACCACGTATGTGTGTAGGCATATAGAGAAAGAGCAACACAATGGACGGATGATCTGGCGGTACTCCTATTACTTTTTGGATATTAAACGGCACACAGCTCCTTTTGTGTTTTTTAACATCTTTTATTTTAAACCTTTTAAATTTTTTAAATATTTTCGGAAGCCTTAAAGCCTTGCTACATCAACGTTTTTGAGTCTTAAATATTACATTTTGGATGTGAACAATTACATTTTGGATGTGAACAATTACATTTTGGATGTGAACAATTACATTTTGGATGTCCTAACAATTACATTTTGGATGTGAACAATTACATTTTGGATGTGAACAATTACATTTTGGATGTCCTAACAATTACATTTTGGATGAAAGAAACATTTGAAATAAATTTGGATTATTACTTTTTTTATGCAGAAGATAGAGTAATATTTAGGAATTTCATAAAAAATTACACTTTATATATTGTAATTTTTTATTTATTATTGGATAATTTTTTCAAAGATTCAAAGAATCAGGGGGCAAGGGAGAGATTCCAATGACAGAGAAAAATAATAGTTTGGTGAAAAAAGCAAACACTCTCATTGAAGCAAGTTATCGCTTAAGTATGATAGAACAAAAAATTGTTTTGACATTAGCAAGCAGAATACACGTAAATGACAACGAATTGAAAGTTTACACGTTATCAATCAAAGAATTTTGTGAATCATTAGGAATCACTGGCAACAATCAATACACTCGCCTCCGTCAAACAACGCTTGGATTGATGAGAAAGGCATTCCAGATACAACTAGAAGATGATGTTGTACAAGTCTCTTGGCTGTCGTATGTCCGTTATAACAAAAACAAAGGCACAGTCGATTTACAATTTGCCCCGTTTCTAAAACCATACCTGCTTGAATTAAAACGTAATTTCACGACCTACCCCCTTGACAATGTCATCAAGTTAAAGCATTCCTACTCAATCCGTCTGTATGAATTAGTGAAGCAATATCAAACAATTAAGGAACGTACCTTCAGGCTCGATGACCTCTTGCAAAAGCTCGGTCTTGAGGAAAGTAGTTATACATCATTCGGCAACTTGAAGCTCCGTGTCCTCACTCCAGCTTTGAAAGAACTGAACGAGAAAACAGACCTCTCCTTAGAAGTGGAACAAATAAAAGAAGGCCGTAAAGTTGTTGCGTTACGCTTCACCATACATAGCAAAGCAAATCCGTTCTCGGTATTGGAAGGCAGAAAAACCGTTGAAACAAAGAAAATTGAAAAGGTACGAGAATTCCTTGCCATGCACCAGTTGGAAGCGTCAGATAAACTCATCAAAACTTGGCTTCCGAAGGGAGTAGACTATATTTTAGATGTGCTGAAATATGCAACCAAGGAACCTGGCATTACGAATCCTGTTGGATTTGCTATTCACTGCTTTAAGAATGACGTGAGCGTAGAAAGCTTAAAACAAGAAGTCAGTAAAACTAGAAACATCAAACGAACAGAAATGCTGCCGGATTGGTTCAAGAAAGACGAACAACAAAATGAGCAACAAGAATTTTCTGTTGAAGACATAAATCTCATTGAAGAGCGCAAAAGACTCGAAGAGGAAATTAAGAAATATCAAAAGGCAAAAAGGGGCTGACCCAAAAGCCCTTAAATAATGAAAATTAACGGAAGTATGTGAAATAGACCATAGTTGAAAACCCTTGATTTTACTGGGTTTTCAACTATGGTCTATTTTTCCATTTCGGATCAAAAAGAGGCATTACTTCCCTTTTGGGACAGCCTCTTTTTTCTAAAGCTCTGGTCCATGGTCTCACTCTCTCTTTCTAGTTTGTTGCTTTTCTAGTTTCTCTTTTTCAATTTGTTTTTGTTTACTTGCCAAGAATCTTTGAGCACCCTCAATTTCATCTTTATCAAAATACTTTGTTAACGGCTTTTCTTTTGCTTTATCTAGAATACGAGCCTTGAGATAGCCAAACGCGAAAGCAAGTTCAGGAACTTTTTCCTTGTAAAATTCCTTAACCTTTTCCACCGTTCTTTTCAAAAAGTCATTTTCCTTTTTCAGTTCATCCTTCTCTTTCTTCAAATCGTTATTCTCAATTTTTAACACTTCACTTTGAATCACCAAATCATGTTTCTCGTCTTTCAATTTCTCAAATTCATTTCTAAGGCTCTTATTTTCGTCTCTGAGCGTTTCTGAGGCCCTTGCCAGTATTTAATACTCTCGAAGTCTTCCAACGCAATCTCGACCGTTTTAGGACGCATAAGACCCCCTCGCTCTTTCACTTCAATCCCATCCACGCTTTTAACCTTGTCCAGAGACTCCTTTAAATCATTTAAGCGGCTATCAATCTCTTTCTTTTCTTGTTCTAGCTTCTTAATTTCTTCTTTTACAGTCATTGCTTTCAGGCGTTGAGTCGTGATGTGCTTTCGATCGCTAGAAACTCCACGTTCCAAGCTGAACCCTTTTTCTGTCACATGTTCATAGAATTTATCCTGCAGCTGCTGCAATTCGGTTTTTTTTCCGAAAAACTGTTTCGCTGCTAGTTTTCCATCATCCGTGATCGGCACCATCCCGACATGCATATGGGGAGTTTTCTCGTCTTTATGGACAATGCCATACAAGATATTTTCCTTTCCATAGCGTTCCTGAAGAAACGAAAGACTTTCCTCAAAGAATCGTTTCTCCTGGTCCGGATCCAACCTATCAAAGAAATCTTTATCAGACGTCACGACAAACTCGCATAACATGACAGCATCTTTTCGAATCACCTTGTTCCCTGTGTATCGTTCATCAATTTCGCTCTGAATAACTTGTTTAAAATCAATCCGTGAATCATTGAGTAAATCATAGTTCAATTGCGTTCTGTCTTCATCGATGTCCGGATTCGTACGACTCTCTTTCTCTCGGTAATTATGTATTTGCATTCCCTTAACGTCTGGCGCTTTAAATTTTTGCATACGGATAATCGCAAAACTCATCAGAACCACCCCCAAAACGGCACCCCTCTATCCATGGCTGGAGGGAAGGCTTTATTTAGAAAGTGTATTCACACTACACTTTGCACGCAAAGTTACGTGTGCCCCGCGGGGCTTTTCGGCTTCCGCCGAGCCATGCACGCATGGCAAGACCGCGGGGGATTTCGCTCCCCCACCACCCCACGACCAACGGCAGCCCGTTGGATCGCAATAAAAAAGATCAACCAACCCCACCCTTCCAATCTCGGAAGTGAAAAGTACTGATTTAAATCAAACTATCATTCTTTTACCAACTTATGGGTTAATTTGCGAAATTTGAGTGAGTTCTTGGTCCAACACTCTTTGATGAGGAATTACGTTTCCGGATAACTCAATTCCGAATACATTGATGATTGTATCTGTTGGAACCTGTCCTGTAACTAGAAATTGAACCTCGTAAAAAGTATTACCTGTGATGTTGAAATTAAGAATTAGGCTTGTGTTCGCATTGATATTCAGTGAATCGGCATAAATCAGTGACTTACTCACCAAGCTATTCCATACGTAGATATGATAAATAACGGTAGATGAAAAACTAAGATTATCATTGTCAATGTTCATTAGAATGAAACGGGCTGGATTGGGTCCCGTATTCGCAATTATGCCAGTTGTTAAAGCCATGAAAGCAGCACCTCCCTTTTAATTTTTATAACATTATATTAAAATTTAATAGTTTTGTTCCATGTTTGTCCCTATTTTCCCAAAAAAATCCCAATACATATCGTATACATGCGATGTTTACATAATCCCACATTATCGGAATTCAATGTCTTTAGGAGACTACTAAAAGCCCTCCAGTTGATCTGGAGGGCTTTTGTGTTCACATAATCAGTGTTATCGGTAGTTAAAAATTTATGGATTTTTTTGTTTTCATAGACAATAGTCCAATCATCTCTTATACAACGTGCTTTTAATTTTAAGAACAGCCTACTTGAATGTTTAAATGGACATGGGCTCTCAGCAACATTTTAAAATGTTGCTGAGAGCCCATCTATACACTTTTTCGTCATCGACCATGTAGGAGTTTATTGGTTATCGCCAAACCAGATGTTTTGAACTCCTGTCCGAGTGTCTGTCCAAACGGTTACAAGCCGGCCTGTCTGAGGGACAATTGCATTTCCAATGTAGTCCCCAATTACATCAATGCCTGCGACACTAAACGAAGTCGTCGTAATGCGTTTGTTTGTAAACGTTTGTCCTCCATCTCTGGATGTAGCAAGAAAAACGTCAATATTAGGTGGATTTACTCGATTGGTGTAATAGGAAACAAACACCGCTCCATCCGCTGGGGAAACGGTGATGGCAGGGAAAAAGTTCTGGGATCCCACCGGACTGGTTACAATGGGTTTCGCTGGACCCCAATCTATGCCAAAGTTTGTGGAGATAGAGAGAAAGATCTCGGAATAACCATTTCGAAAGTCTTGCCATACTGCGTAGACATGTCCTCGCGTTGTGGGTGTGTTTGAGATGTCCCCTGCCATGGAGGGGTATGTTAGGCACCTGAATTGGTATCCTGGTAGTGGCGAAGGTGGAACAACAACCGATGCAACCTTGGCTTCACTTCCGAATGTTTTCCCTCCGTCTTGTGATGTACTAGTAGTGAGTGAGGTTATACCGGGAGGTTGGGTAATCCATCCTACGATAAGAATTCCATTTAATGTGATTGCGATTCCGGGGAATTCTTCAAATTCATGGACGGAGGAGAGGAGATTTTGATCAGAGAATGTCTTTCCTCCATCTTGGGAACGATTGTTGAATATTGTATTTCCTGGTCTAAATTGCGTATTGTAATCGTGTGTATAAGCAGTGTAAATGTTTCCAAAAAACGGGCTGGATCCGGCCTTATCACTGATAACAGTCACCTGATCGTCATTGACAAACTGTCCAAACCCTTGGTTCACAATGACAGGCGGTCCGAACGAAGACCCGTTGTCTGTGGATGTATAGCTCACTACCGAACCACTGAGACCGTTGGCATCAAAGGCGTGTACTGCTATCACGAATGAAGTGGGAAATATATAATCTATTTTTGGTGACTCTGAGGAAACGAACCCGGTTGGTAACGGGAGTAACTTCGTACTCCATGTTGCGCCTGCATCGGTTGACCTGTACACGCCAATATTTGGTACTCCTGTCCTGAAATCTACAGCCACTACAACCATAACGGAGGGATTTAGCCAGTTTACCGCGATGGTTGGTTCGAACTGAGTACTAGCACTTGGTGAGATTTGTATGTTTACCATGTTTGTTTCACCTCAACTTATGGGTTAATTTGCGTAATCTGAGTGAGTTCTTGTTGCAACACTTTTTGATAATGAATTACGTTTCCGGATGCATCAGTTCCGAATACATTGATGACTGTATCTGTTGGAACCGTTCCTGTAACTAGAAATTGAACCTCGTAAGAAGTATTACCTGTGATGCTGAAATTAAGAATTTGGCTTGTGTTCGCATTGATATTCACTGAATTGGCATAAATCAGTGACTTACTCACCAAGCTATTCCATACGTATATATGATAAAGAACGTTAGATGAAAAACTAAGATTAGTATTGTCAATGTTAATTACAACGTTCGATGCAGGAGTGGTTCCCGTATTCGTAATCATGCCAGTTGTTAAAGCCATGAAAGCAACATCCCCATTTTATTTTTTATAACATTATATTAAAGATTAGTAGTTTGGATTCCATGCTTGTTCCGAATTTTCTAAAAACTATAAAAATTTATGTATATACATGTGAAGTTAACATAATCCCGCGCTATCGGAATTCAATGTATCTAGAAGCCTATAAAAAAGCCCTCCATCTAATGTGATCTGGAGAGCTTTACTTGTTCACATAATTCCTGTTATTGATAGTAAATCGTCCAATCGTTTCCTACATAGTATGAATATTTTATAGAGCATCTAGTAATTTGAGTCTACATCAGGAGGATTGAGATCCCTCCTGATGTTTTTTATACATGACATAAATTATCGATAGTTAAACCAAAATCTAGTAATTTTTTTGTTTTTATAGACAATAGGACAAGCATTTTAAATTTATATTTCATAATTTATCAATGAAGTGTCTTTTTTATGGAAAGGGTACTGTTAAGGAAGCTAAGAATTCTTTGAGTTTTTGGTTATTTTGCTGTTATTACTCTTTTATTCAAAAAATTGGACAACTATCTTAATTTTTTAAGAAAGGGGGAATAAACGATGGTTAAGTTACTCGATGCTAGAACTTCACAAAATGCGAGTTATGCAAACTCTATTTCTATTCCTGTATCGACTACGCCAGTACTTTTTGCACAGCTTACTCTTAGTGCAGGGGGTGCTACAGGACTTGTACGTACTGAAATGGTTGGAACAGTAGCTGTTCAATTACCTGGTATACCAGTTGCTACGTCTATTACCGTGACTATTGTAAGAGGAACTACTTTATCTGATCTAAGTATTTATTCAGTACGTGAATCTCTTGACGTATCTGTTGCAGGACCTCAAGTATTATCATTTGCTGCTTCTGATTTCAATGTTCCTATTCCGGCTAGTAACCAAGTAGTTTACACAGTATTTATAAGTGCTAGTGTAGTAGGAACTACACGAGTAGGTCCAGAAAGCTTTAATGCTGCAATTTATTCAGACTGATTCGATATAAAGAATAATACCTTGTGAATGTATTCTTTCGGATTAAAAGATAACTCGAAACTGTTTTTTTGTTTCAGTAAATAAAACTTATCCCCTAACTTTAGCTGTCATTTAGCTTATTAAGTTGGGGATAAATTATTGTATATCATATACATGTCAAGTTAACATAATCCCTTATTACCGGTAGTCACTGTATTTAGTAACCTATAAAAAAGCCCTCCAGATTGCGCTTAGATGGAGGGCTTTCATGTTCACACAATCGGTGTTATCGGTAGTCGTCTAATATCTACTTTAGATATTGAAACCTTTTGATAAATTGTACGTTTAAACATAATTGAATAGTCAAAATGTACAAGCTTATTTTTTATCAAAAAATATACTATTATAC
>NZ_JASATP010000048.1:0-42264 GCF_038440375.1 Bacillus sp. OTU530 | reverse complement strand
TTACTTTTCATTCATTAAAAAATTTGTTATAAATATGTATTATGGCGGTTGTGGCGAAGTGGTTAACGCATCGGATTGTGGCTCCGACATTCGTGGGTTCGATTCCCATCAATCGCCCCATTTTATGTTCTTTTTATGTTCTTTTTATGGCGGCATAGCCAAGTGGTAAGGCCAAGGTCTGCAAAACCTTTATCCACCGGTTCGAATCCGGTTGCCGCCTTTTTGTATTATGTATCATGCCGATGTGGCGGAATTGGCAGACGCGCACGACTCAAAATCGTGTTCCTCTGGAGTGTCGGTTCGACCCCGACCATCGGTATCTAATAGCTCAGTAATATTAAGACTTCAGCAATTATGTTGAGGTCTTTTTGTATTTCAAGAAAGTATAAATTTCCAGCTGGAAGTTCATTCGACGAGTTTTCTTTATCTAAAGAAATTAAACTTTTTTAGAAGCTAGGGAATCACGAAATAAAAGCAGCTGCGCCGGCAGCTGCTTTTATTCTGCGATTTCCTCTAGATGATAATACGTTACATTATAAATATGCTCCACTTCTTCATCTGTCATATACATTAATTGACTGTATTGAAGCCCTTTTATTTTTTGGATAAACTCAATCATATTTTTGCGTTCTTCTCTTCTCATCCCACATCTTCCTCTCTTTTCTGTTTTAATACAGTATACTTAACTTGATACTATTATATAACACAAAATAAAAAAAGTGCACTCTTTTTTTTGAAAAATTGTCCATTTTTTTAAAAGATAGGTATAAATTTGGGGAGATTGTGTATGCAAATCTATACTTTCCTACAGTGAAACAAAAATGGATCATCCTTACGTCGGATGATCCATTGGATGAACTGATTTTCTGTTATATTACAGCGTTAATACTTCTGGATGAGCAGTACCTGCTTTATCGATGTAGTAAATATGTTTCGGCTCAAGACGCAGCAGGATATAGTTTGGATCTTCTGGTCCATCCAACCATTTGTTTAAGCTATCGTTCCAAAATTCCTGCTTTAATTGTGCACTGTCCTCTAGATAAGCATCTGCTTCTATTTCAATAAATTCTTCACCCCAGTTTTTTCCTTCATTTCCGATGAGAACATGAACATTATTATTCTCCTTAATGTCATCCACCTTACGTGATAGATGGTCTGTTGCGACATATAGTGTTAAGTCTTGGTGAAAAAACATCATAAAGCAGATGTGCGGTTTATGATCGCGTACAGTGGCTAGTACCCCTGTTTGTTGATTTTGGAGAATGTTTAAGATTTTTCCTTTTAGTTCCATGACTTCTGGCCCCCCTTTTTTTACTCTAGTTCTTACTGTTTTCTAGAACAGGCATTTTTAAACGAAAATTAAGATGGATTTTATGAAAACATGCAAATAATAATGGTACAATTAGTTCGTTATATTATTTGGAAGGGTTGGATTATTGTGGTAAATAAACTCTTTTTTCTGCTGGCGCTCGTTGGCGTACCGGTTTCAATAGCAGGAAATATCATGCATTGGTCTCAGACGCTCATGTTTGGTGTATACTGTCTCACAATCATTTCACTGGCGAGCTTTATGGGACGTGCGACGGAAAGTCTAGCTATCATTTCTGGTCCAAGCATCGGTGGTCTTTTAAATGCTACGTTTGGAAATGCGGTTGAGCTGATCATTTCTATCTTTGCTTTACAGGCAGGGTTAACAGAGGTTGTGCTTGCTTCGCTGACGGGTTCTGTACTTGGTAATCTGCTGCTTGTTGGCGGACTCTCTTTCTTTGTCGGCGGTTTAAAATATAAGCGTCAAACCTTTAATGTGTACGATGCTCGTCACAATTCGGCTCTTCTTATTTTTGCTGTTGTTGTCGCGTTTGTTATACCAGAAGTGTTTGCAATGGATATGGATGAGGGGAGAACATTCACTTTAAGCATTGGCACATCCATTATTTTAATTGTGTTGTATCTGGCAGCTCTATTCTTTAAGCTTGTTACGCATCGTGGCGTTTATCAGCATAAAGGAGAGCAAGTAGAGGAGCATGAGGAGCCAGAATGGAGTAAAGGAAGAGCAATAACTGTATTGGCAGTGGCGACTGCTGCAGTAGCATATGTGTCAGAAGCGCTCGTACATACATTTGAGACAGTGGCAGAATCCTTTGGATGGTCAGAGCTGTTCATAGGGGTCATTATTGTTGCGATTGTTGGGAATGCAGCAGAGCATGCTTCTGCTATTATTATGGCTTATAAGAATAAGGTTAGTGTCGCAGTAGAAATTGCGGTAGGCTCTACACTGCAGATTGCCATGTTTGTAGCTCCGTTGCTGGTACTTGTTTCTTTGTTTCTAACGGAGCAACTGCCGCTCATATTCACGATGCCAGAGTTAATTGCTATGATTACGGCAGTATTTTTGACTATCTTTATTTCAAACGATGGCGATACGAATTGGTTTGAAGGTCTTACCCTTTTAGGAGCGTATGCAATTATGGGGATTGGTTTTTATCTGCTTTAAAATTCCTGGCCAAGGCTAGGAATTTTTTTTTATGTACGTAATATGTTCTATTATTAAGAAGAAAAAAGGAGACAGTCATGAAACTGACACGCTTGCTGTTTTTCATCATGGGAATTGCCATTTTAACATTTGGCGCCAGTCTCACCCTAAAGGCGAATTTAGGGGCAGGTCCTTGGGATGCTTTAACGGCAGGGCAAGCAACAGTAACGGGCTTTACTGTCGGATCATGGGTCATTATTGATGGTGTAGTTCTCTTATTTGTAAATGCGTATTTGCTGAGGCAAAAACCACAATTTTTAGCTGCTGTTACATTTGTGTTTATTGGTACGATGATCGACTTTTGGCTGTTAAAGGTGATGAAGGATTGGCATCCTATCGGACTTGCCTATCAGGCAGGGACACTGCTAGTCGGCATTATCATGCTTTCGGTAGGTGTGGCGATGTACCTGCAATCAAGCTACCCGGCCAACCCAATCGACAATTTGATGATTGCACTGCATAAACGATTCGGTGTTAGTTTAATGGTTGCAAAAACACTTGGAGAGATGACTGCTCTTGTATTTGCGATTTTACTAAAAGGACCCATTGGGATTGGAACGCTTGTAATTGCATTTACGATTGGGCCTACCGTCCAATGGTGTTATCATCCAACAGAACGATTTATGCTGAAGGTCAGTTCTATCTTAAGATAGAGTTGATTTTTTTGCACTGTAGGAAAGTATAAATTTCTAACAGGAAGCCAATTCGACGAAGTTAGAAATTTTAGGAATACAGTATAAGTAGGGCTATGCCTCTGTCTTCGCCCAAGGGCAGGGCTCGCCAATCGGCGAGTTTTCTTTATGGAAGAATGTTGGATAACAATAGAACGTACAGAAAACAATAACAATGATGAATCTTCCTTGAAAGGGGCACCAGGAATGAAAGGTGTAAAGCATGTCTTTATGATTTCTATTTTCTTGCTCGTTCTCGCTCATCCAGCGTTTGCTGATGCGAAGCCGATCCATTTCAAAATACCTGCGTCTGTAATAGACATTTCCAAGGAGAATACGTATCCGAACCCAACGCAGGATTTACCGCGTTTACAGCCGAGCGAGTTTGCAAAAAGCTTAGTAAAAACATCTGAAATCCCAATTGAAAATCCAAATTTAATCCGTATGTTCAATGAAACATCGATATCGAATGCACCGCTTGCTGTTGGATATCGAGCAAAAATTTATCTGGGGCAATGGCCTTTGAATTATGAATCAACGGAAACAACGGTGAATTGGGAATATCAGCAGATTAACCGGAATTTTCATGATAACCGCGGCGGCAGAACCTTTTTTCAGCTTCGTTATAATCAAGAAACACAGCGAATTGTGCACGGCGGCTTAACTGCTAATATACGCGGAGCAGAAGATGTGAAAAAAATGATGCTATTAAAGGCGATGGAAAAAACGCAGATGCCGCTCTCTTTCCAAACTGTAATTGGGTATGGAACGAAGCATAGCCGTGTGTATAATGTTGGACCAAAACATCTTGGCTATCTGTATACGTATGCTCCAGCTGTAAATGAAAAGGGAAAGGTAACATTTGGGGAAGTATACTTAGTGTTAAAAGGAAATCAACGTAAATTAATGATTAAAAATGTAACGTCACAGGGAATTGGTGCTTGGATTCCAGTACAGGATCGTGTCTCCTTTGGCTTTATGACATCGCCACATCCACGATAGAAAAAGCGGGCTCAGTGGAGTCCGCTTTTTACAATTACAAGTAAGTATAAATTTTCATTTTCTTCAAAAGCTGAGCTTTGCTTTTTTTACAGTAAAGTCTTCATCCGGATAATAGCTGTTTTTTACAAGCGCATTCGGACCGAGACATTTGATAGCTGGGCAATGACAATTTAATTGCTTTGCCGTCTTTGAGCCCATCCATACATCATAAGCTTCCTGCAAGGTATTTGTCTGAATATTGCCGAGCGGAGGAACGTCACCAAAGTCAGTCACGATAATGCTGCCGTCGAAAATATTTACGTTGAGACGGGAGCGGCCATCTGGATCATTGCGAACTGTTACATTTTTACTGCGATACAATTTTTGCAGCACCTCTAGGTCGCGTTCATCAGAGCTGCATGCATAGAATGGCAATGTACCGAAAAGCATCCAAACATCCTCATTTCGAACATCGAGCAGGTGGGATACTGCTTCACGAATTTCATCCTTCGTAAGAATCTCTAAATTGCTCGCAAAGTCACTTGGATACATTGGATGTACCTCATGCCGCTTACAGCCCATCTCCTCTATAATTTGCTTATGGATATGTTCAATATGCGGAAGTGTACGCCTATTCAGCATTGTTTCTGCTGATACGAGCACACCTGCTTTTGACAGAGCCTTGCTATTTTCAATCATACGCTCAAAGAGCTTGGCGCGCTGCTCTACTGTTGGTTTTCGCTCCATCATGGCAAAGCCGCCCTCTGTAAAGTCCTCCAGCGTACCCCAATTATGAGAAATATGCAGTACATCCAAATACGGTATAATTTGTTCGTAGCGGGATAAATCTAATGTTAGATTTGAATTGATTTGTGTGCGGACACCGCGTTCATGCGCATACTTCAACAGAGGAATGACGTAGGATTGAACGGATGTTTTTGAAAGCATTGGCTCACCGCCGGTAATACTTAAGGAACGAAGTGAAGGAATTTCTTCCAATCGCTTGAGCAGCAATGCAAGCGGCAAGGCATTTGGATCCTTTGGCTGCAGGGTGTAACCAACCGCACAATGCTCGCATCTCATATTACATATCGTTGTGGTTGTAAACTCAACGTTTGTAAGTGTCAGATTGCCGTACTCCTCTATGTCCATATAAGCTTCCCACGGATCATAAGCGGGAGTAATCGGCTTGAGTTGTGATATATTCATACTAGAAACTCCTTTGTGTGTAAAGTAAAGCTTCGTACGTGAGCAATTTTCTCACGTATGATAAGGGAACAAGCCTAGCTTGTATCAGCCAGTGATGACCGATTGTAAGAATAAGCGAAAATGCCCATACTTATCATAGAAGAATAGTGCCAGTTTATAAACAGTTTTGCACAAAAAGTTTTTATCTTCTTGTATAATAGAAACAATGTAAATAAAAAGGAGCGAATACGCATGGGAAATGCTGTACACGATAAAGATTCACAGCTAGTATATTTAAAGGAACGCTTGAATATGTTCGTGGAGGTCATTGATACGATGGATCCAGAGGATATTGAGCTTGAAGATATCGACCGTTTAATTGGCATGCTGGATGATTTAGAGGACAAGTGTGAGCAATTTAAGAAGTGATAAGACAAAGGAAAGGGGATGCGCTCGCATTCTCCTTTTTATTTGTACCAGAAAGTATACATTTCTAGCTAGAAAATGATTCGATGCAGCTGGAAATTTTAGGGGTAAAGTATAAGTACAACTGCGCCTCTGTCTTCGTCTAGGGGACAGGGCTTGCCAATCGTCATGTATATCTTATAAAGGAAAAACTTCTTCTGCTTTCTATGCAAAAAGGAGTATAATCAAATTGTGAAAACTTTTAGATAGCGTTCTCATTCAGGGGGGAAATGAAATGGAAAAGCTTCAAGAAAGTATGTACAAGTTAATCGTTGAGACTTCTACGAACCTGCCAAAGGATGTCCGCCGTGCCATTCAGCGTGCAAGGGAGAAGGAAAGCGCGGGTACTCGTTCGGCAATGGCGCTTCATACCATTACAAATAATATTAAGATGGCGGATGATAATATTTCGCCTATTTGTCAGGATACAGGAATGCCAACATTCAAAATAAAAACACCGGTTGGCGTAAATCAGCTTGTGATTAAAGAAGCAATTTATGCGGCGATTGAGCAAGCGACAAAGGATGGCAAGCTTCGTCCAAATTCTGTTGATTCCCTATTTGGCAATAACAGCGGCAACAACCTTGGTGCTGGTACTCCAGTTGTAAAATTCGAGCAGTGGGAGAAGGATTATATTGATGCCCGTTTAATCCTAAAGGGAGGCGGCTGTGAGAATAAAAACATCCAGTACAGTCTTCCCTGTGAGCTAGAGGGTCTTGGCAAAGCTGGCCGTGACCTAGACGGCATTCGGAAATGCTTACTGCACGCGGTATACCAAGCACAAGGACAAGGCTGCAGTGCGGGGGTAATTGGTGTTGGGATCGGCGGCGACCGTACATCCGGCTATGAGCTTGCTAAAGAGCAGCTATTCCGTTCATTAGACGATGAAAATCAAATTCCAGAGCTGCGCCAATTAGAAGAATACGTGATGGAAAATGCGAATAAGCTAGGCATCGGAACAATGGGCTTTGGCGGCGAAACAACATTGCTTGGCTGTAAAATTGGCGTTTACAACCGTCTTCCTGCCAGCTTCTACGTATCTGTTGCGTATAACTGCTGGGCATACCGCCGCCTAGGTGTTACCCTTAGCCCAGCAACAGGCGAAATCGCCCAGTGGTTATATCAGGAAGGTGATGACACACTTCAGCCAGCGGAGGCAGAAGCAGCAGACGTACAGGAGCAACGTGAAATCGTACTGCAGGCACCAATCACAGAAGAACAAATTCGGGAGCTTCGCGTTGGTGATGTTGTTACGATTAACGGCATGATGTACACAGGACGTGATGCAATTCATAAGCATTTAACAGATAATGATTGTCCGGTTGACCTGAATGGACAAGTGATTTACCATTGCGGTCCGGTTGTGATGAAGGATAGCGAGGGCAAATATCACATTAAAGCCGCTGGTCCGACGACAAGTATTCGCGAGGAGCCATATCAAGGCGACATTATGAAGAAATTTGGCATCCGCGCTGTTATCGGAAAAGGCGGTATGGGAGCGAAAACCCTTGCTGCACTTCAGGAGCATGGCGGCGTATATTTAAATGCAATCGGCGGTGCAGCGCAATATTATGCAGAATGTATCAAGGAAGTAGAAGGGGTAGACTTCCTTCAGTTTGGTATTCCTGAGGCAATGTGGCATTTGCGTGTAGAAGGCTTTAAAGCAGTTGTAACAATGGATTCTCACGGTAACAGCCTTCATGCAGATGTCGACAAAACATCGTTAGAAAGATTGGCACAATTTAAAGAGCCGGTATTTAAATAAAGAAAACTCGCCGACTGGTGAGCCCTGCTTTTGGGCGAAGATAGAGGCGTAGTGGCACTTATACTGTATTCCTAAAATTTCCGACTAGGTCGAATTGGCTTCTAGCTGGAAATTTATACTTTCCTACAGTGTAAAAAGGGAAAAATGACTGGGCGGGTGTTGCTCAGTCATTTTTCGTGGGATTTTAATGGAATTCTACGTGAACTCTTCTTCTTTGATTTTTCATAGACTTCGGCATGCGAATTTCTAGCACACCATTCTTATAAGAAGCTCTCACACCTACATTTGATACAGGACATGGAAGCGAAACTACGCGTTGGAAACGGCCGACATACCGTTCTCTCCGATGTGTATTCTCTTCCTTCATCTCTTGGGATTTATGAATTGAGCCGCTAATCATCAGCATGTCATTTTCAACCTCAATGTCAACATCCTCTTTCTTTTGGAGCCCGGGAATATCACATGTGGCAATAATCTCATTTTCTGTTTCATGTACATCAACCCGGATACCGCCTATATTATGCTGATTCCCAAAATGAGAAGGGAAGTCCGTAAAGAAATGATCAAATTCCTTTTGCATATTAGCTAATTGTCTAAATGGATCGTATGGTATCAATCCCATTTGTAACAGCTCCTTTTTTAATAAGATGAAGTGCGCTCTTATTATTTGCGATGTTGAAAAAAGTACTGTAGAAATGTACTAGCAATTTTCCCTATAAATGGAGCTCAGGAGCGATATGGAAGAAACTGTGCAGAATGAAGCGAAAGCAGGTAACAAAACCTACGAGTACGAACCATTTCGGAAAGGAGACTCGGCATGAAAAAAAGCCTTTGCATCATGACCGTACTCGCATTGTTTTTAGCCTTACTGCCGTCTTTTACTTACGCTTACTCGAACGAGGCGAAGCATTGGGGCATTCCGCGCAACCAGGATGAAACGCCGCCTGATGCAGGAAAAGAGTTTACTTCAATTATTGAAAAATACGATGGCTTTTATCTTGGTGATACGAAGAAAAAGGACATTTACTTAACGTTTGATAATGGATATGAAAATGGCTATACAGCAAAGATTTTGGATGTGTTAAAGGAGAAAAAGGTACCGGCGACCTTTTTTATTACCGGTCATTATATTAAAGACCAGCCTGAGCTTGTCAAACGAATGGCGAAGGAAGGGCATATTATTGGAAATCATTCATGGCACCATCCGGATTTAACGACTACCGGTGACGAGAAATTCCGCGAAGAGCTTATTATGATTGAAAAGGCTGTAAAGGACCTAACTGGTCAAAAGGAAATGAAATATCTTCGTCCGCCGCGCGGAATATTTAGTGAACGTACATTGGCAATTTCACGTGAAATGGGCTATCATAACGTTTTCTGGTCGCTTGCGTTCATCGATTGGAAAACCGAACAACAACGAGGCTGGCGATATGCATATGATAACGTAATGAACCTGATTCATCCAGGATCAATTCTTCTTTTACATTCTGTGTCCAGTGACAATGCGGAAGCACTCAGTAAAATTATCGATGATTTACGGAAGCGGGGCTATCAATTTAAGAGCCTGGATGATTTAGTGAGAGAGAAATTTGGTCCAGAGGTGAACTACTAAAAAACCGCAGGCAAGATGCCTGCGGTTTTTTAGTATGAATCGGACTTTTTGTTTGCTTTGCAATTCGAAATTTCCGAAATACCTTCCAAATACTATAGCCAAGCAATGCGCCAGCGACATTCAGAATAATATCATCAATATCAAACACACCTGCAAGCGTAATGAGTTGAAGCAGCTCTATATATGTGATTAACCGTATGAACAGCAGAGCGGCTGCTTTTAGGCTCCGTGTGCTGCAGATGCTCCTTTCCTACAGATTTGAATCAGCTCTGTAATTTGATCCCAAGCGGTTAATTTCTCCTGCAGCTCTAATCGTCCCGCTGCTGTAATACGATAAAATTTCCTTTTCATCCCCGTGTCTGATTCACCCCAATAGGACTCAATTAATGCCCGTTGCTCTATGCATTTTAGAGCGGGATATAAGGTCCCTTGGCTCATGCTGTAGGATTGATTGCTATGCAGCTTCAGCTTCTGCACAATTTCATAGCCATATGTATCATGCTGCGCGATGATTGAAAGTAATAAAATGTCAATACTTCCTTTTAGAATCTCTTTATCCATATTTTATCACCCGATAAAATTGTAACACGACATATATGGGCTGGTTTTACGAAATCCAGCTTGTAACGTATAATAAGAGCTGCATGTTTAAAAGGATGAAAATTATTTAGCTTAGAGCTAAAACAAGATAATTCATTTTTGGAAATAATAAAGGAAGAATATACGCCGTATGGCAGCTATGCTTCACTAAATGTGTAGAGGAGCATTGAGTAGGAGGAACCATGGAAACAACGCAAGAAAGTAAATTACAAATGGGACAAACCTTCCCAGTAACCATTAAACGTCTCGGTATTAACGGAGAAGGAGTCGGCTATTTCAAACGACAGGTTGTCTTCATTCCGGGCGCACTGCCAGGGGAGGAGGTTGTCGCTGAGGTTACTGCAATCAAAAAAGGATTTGCCGAAGCGAAAGTCAAGCGAATCCGCAAGCAATCTCCGCAGCGCGTGGCACCGCCTTGTCCGGTGCATGAGCAGTGCGGCGGTTGTCAGCTGCAGCATATCTCATATGAAGGACAGCTCGAACAAAAGCGTGACATTGTTGTTCAGGCTTTTGAACGATATACAAAACAAATTGCTCATAAGCTCGACATCCGCCCGACAATCGGAATGGAGGACCCATGGCATTATCGAAATAAAAGCCAGCTTCAGGTTGGTATTGATAACCGCAGAGTCATTGCCGGCTTGTATGGCTTAAATTCGCATGAGCTTGTAGATATTTCTGATTGTATGATTCAGCACAAGGCAACAAACGAAGTAACGCAAAAGGTAAAACAAATTTTAGAGAACCTTGGTATCTCTATTTACAATGAGAAAAAGCATAAGGGCGCAGTTCGCACGATTGTGACGCGCATTGCTGTTCGAACAGGAGAAATTCAGCTTGTGCTCGTAACAGCAAGAGAGGATTTCCCGCGCAAGGACCAATTTGTAAAGCAGGTACAAACTGCTCTGCCGCAGGTCAAATCGATTATGCAAAACATCAACGGTGAGCGTACCTCTATCATTTTTGGAGACGAAACATTCCGCCTTGCTGGAAAGGAATTTATTCAGGAGGCTTTAGGAGATTTAAAATTTGAGCTATCAGCTCGTGCCTTTTTCCAGCTCAACCCCACGCAAACAGTGAAGCTATATGATGAAGTAAAGCAGGCAGCAAAGCTAACAGGTAAGGAAAAGGTAGTTGATGCATACTGTGGCGTCGGAACGATTGGATTATGGCTGGCGAACGAAGCGGCTGAGGTTCGCGGCATGGATATCATTGAAGAAGCAATTGAGGATGCAAAAAAGAACGCCAAGCAGCATGGCTTCCTCAATACGATGTATGTGACAGGAAAAGCAGAACAGGTTCTTCCGAAATGGGTGAAGGAAGGATGGAAGCCAGATATCATTGTGGTAGACCCACCGAGAACAGGCTGTGATGATATGTTGCTAAATACAATTTTGAAGGTGAAGCCGAAGCAGGTTGTGTATGTATCCTGTAATCCATCTACCCTTGCGAAGGATGTGGCGAAGCTGCTAGGGGATTATGAGGTTTCGTATGTGCAGCCGGTGGATATGTTTCCGCATACGGCGCATGTGGAATGTGTCTTGCAACTCATTTTAAAGAAAGGCAACTAACCCTTTGGGCGTTGCCTTCTTACGTTTCTTGTAGCGGATTAACAAAGCTGTATTGAATATGGACAGTTCCGTCGTTCTTACAGGTGATCTTCTCAACCAGGGAATGAAAAACCTGCGGTGTCAATTCCTTTAGGTTGAGGACATCTTTTAGCTTTTTGCCGATATTAATGGCGTAATCCTCGTTGTCGCATTCCTGTAGTTTCTCATTAAGTTCGGCCTTTTTGGTTTGAAGGTCCTTAATCTTGCTGTCCGTTAATTCTCGATACTCAACCAAATCTTCTTTTGAAATGACATTTTCAGTATAGAGGTCTACATATTCCAGCTTTTTGTTTCTTAAATTTTCTATTTCGGATTGGACCTTTTCAAGCTCTTTTAAAATGTTCCGCTTTTTTACATTAAGCTTATTTAATAGGGAGTTTAAGAAGGTCTCTTCCTTTAGAGAGTTAAACAGTGCTTTTAAGTCCTCCATAATCACATGCATAAGCTCTTTTTCCCGAAAGGCCACCTTGTTAAGACAAAAAGTATCACCATGTCTAATGTTTCCTCCACAGCGGTAGCCCTTTTGATTGGCTTTAAACCACATGCCTTTTTGACATTCTTCGCAATAAAGAATGTTGGGAAAAAGGTGTTTCTTCGGGGCGGTAGCTGTTCTTGTACGGTTTTCTATCATTACCTGTACGGGGTATTAAAGGTTTCCTTTGGAATGATCGCCTCGTGGGTATTTTCGATAATCACGACACTTTCATCGCTTAACTCTCTCCGTTTTGAAGAGGTCAATGAGGAATTTGTGAATATATCCATAAAATGGATATAATAAAATAACATAAAGTGCAGTGGCTTATATAAGCTACCAAGTAAGAAACCCTTCAAACTGGTTGGTGTGAAGGGCTTCTTTTTTGTTTGAGATAATTAGCTATGGTTGCTTTGAGGTTGAGGATAAATCCGATTCGGCCGCAATTGTTAAAAAATAACAACTCATATTATTCATATGTATGCATAGATATTGGCCGTTATTGTGGGCCACTTATTAAAGTACTGGCAGGTTAGTGAATAAAGAAATGGTAAAATGATGTAAAAAGAGGAAAAATAAAGGTAATAAAGTTTAATATGTTAAAGTGAAAGTAGGAGATGGTGATATGTCAGAAGATGAATTATTCTCAAATAAGGCATCTAATGTTTATGAAATATATTCAAAAATACTCGATTTATTGAAAGAAATTGGACCTTTTGAAATTGAGTTTAAAAAGACTTCTATACATCTTTTGAATAAATCTTCCTTCGGAGGAGTTCATCCAAAAAAGAAATGGTTAGATTTTAATTTAGTAACAAACCATCAAATTGAACACGAGAAGATTACTAAAATTGAACAAGTTTCAAAAAACAGATTTCACAATAACTTTAGATTTCATAGTGAAGACGAACTAAATCAAGAGTTTTTAGTTCTTTTAAAAGAATCATATCAATTAATGAGTTAGTTAGAGAAAGGATATTTATTACCAATGAACAGCATTTTCTTGGGAATTATATCTGGTATAACATTTGGTTTATCCTCTGTACTACTAATGCTCCCGATGAAATTTGAAGATAAACGTATTGCTATTATTGGTTCATTTATTAATCGTTTTACGATTGGTTTCTTAATATCAGTAACTGTTCTTCCTATGTATGGTTGGACAGAAGACCTTTAAATTAAAATGTTTTCTTTCTTCTGACAGACTTGTTAAATTTCGAAAACAATCAATTCAATCATCTTTTCGTATAGAAAAACTTATTAAGAAACATGCACTAGAAAAAATATAAATCATATATAGGAGATATCCCGTTTGAATGCTTGAGGAGGATATTATGAAACCTATGTTACCTAGTGAAAAATATTTCGGTAATTTAGAACTAGTTTATGCATTTTATGGGGCTATGCCTACAGGTGTTACTGTTTCAGAAACCGGTCGTATTTTCATTTGCTTTCCGAAATGGGGAGACGATGTTAAATTTACGGTGGCGGAAATTGTTGAGGATAAATTGCAGCCTTATCCTAATTTACACACCAATTTGGTTAACCCCGAGAATATCACAATGACTTTCATCAGTGTCCAAAGTGTAGTTGCTGATGGAAGGGGAACGCTTTGGATATTAGATACAGCGGCACCCAATTTTTCTGAACCTATTAAAGGGGGGGCAAAATTAGTCGCTGTTGATTTAGAAACCAATACAATAAGAAAAGTATATACCTTTACAGAAGATGTTGTCCTGCCTACAACTTATCTGAATGATGTCCGTTTTGATTTTCGTGTTGGAAAAGCAGGTTATGCCTATATAACGGATTCTTCTTCAAGAGGACCAGGAGCTATTATCGTAGTAGATTTATCAAATGGAAACGCGTTTAGACGGTTAAATGGGGCAAATTCAACTTCACCCGATTCCTATTTTTTACCGAAAGTAGAAGGTCAAATTTTAATGAATCGAAACAAAGACGGTTCAACTTCTCCATTTAGATTGGCGTCTGATAGTCTTGCGATTTCTCCCGATGGAAAGATATTATTTTTTGCTCCACTAACCAGTCGTCATTTGTTCTCGATCTCAACAGAAGCCCTGAGAGACAGAACGATACCGGACATGGATTTACCTTATCATGTGGAGTATTGGGGAGAAAAAGGTGCGTCTGATGGAATGATCACCGATGCAAACGGAACTGTTTATGCTGGAGATTATGAAAACAACAGTATCCGTAAGACATTGCCAAATGGCATAATGGAAACTATCGCACATGATCCGAGAATTTTGTGGCCGGATACTTTTTCAATTGGTCCGGATCAATATTTGTATGTCATTGTGAACCAATTACATCGACAGCCTAGATTTCATTATGGAAAAGACTTACGACAGAAACCTTATAGTTTACTTCGTATCAAAATTGATGAATTTCCTGCTCCGACCTTTTCATAATAAAAATAGTCAATTAATTGTTTTCATTATATAGTGTAAAACAAACACGAGTAAGCAAGAAGTATTAACTTTATTTACTTCTGCCAAATAAACTCAAAATGGTTTAATAGGAACAGTTTATTTGGTGAGTGTTAAACTGTTCCAGGAAATTTTTTATAATGTCGGTAAGTTCAATGCTGTATTGATATTATTTAAATCCAAACTGATCTGTTCGTTTGTATCCCAAGCATGGTACCAGCCTTTTTCTACCATATATGCGGATATTTGTTCATGCATATCAAGAGCTTCCACTAAATGGCGAGTGAGCATTTCTTTAATTTCCGGTGTTCCTGCCTCCGTAACTGCCATGGCATAATTTCTAATTCCACTTTTAGCTGAAATGAGTAGATCCATTGCAACGACTTGATCCGATAGTGCGTCCATGCCAGTTAAAGTTTCAATGATTGGATTCACGTTCATTCATCTCCTAATTTACTGCTTAGCGTTGGAAAGGATAGTAGCATATTCTTGTAATTGTCTCGTAGATACATCAATGTCTTGCTGCATAATATCTTTTAATAGCTGATCTGTAACTAACGCTTTCATCGTTTTGGATTTAGTTAAACAAGTGGTCTTAAATGCAGCCATCTCATGGACCTCAAGAACTTCATGTAAGGCATAGTTCATTTTTTATACCTCCTTCCTCAAGGTTTCAACACGACTTTTATACAATCATCCAATTTTGTGTCAAAAATCTCATAGCCACGCTTTGCTTCACTAAGTGGAAGTACATGACTTACGACATCTCCTGGATCAATTTTTCCGGTCGAAACTAATTCAAACATATATGGCATATAATGAATCACAGGTGCTTGTCCAGTGCGTATATTGACGTTTCGGTTCATAATATCACCCATTGGGAATCCATTATATCTTCCACCATAAACGCCTGTGACCTGGATGTTTCCACCTTTTCGAACTGCCTGTGAAGCGATGATAAACGCGCTAAACGCTCCCCCTTGAAGTTTCATTCCGCTAGCAAGGAACTCTATATCAGTCATTTTACCGTCCATACCAACTGCATCAATGACAACATCAGCGCCGCCATTCGTCATTTCTTTTAAATGCATTCCCACATTTTCAAAGTGTTCGAAATTTACAATTTCAACTTTGTTGGTACGTTTGGCGTGTTGCAAACGATAGTCTACATAATCTACAGCAATGACACGGTTTGCTCCTTTTAGCCAACAGAATTTTTGAGCAAAAAGACCAACCGGACCACAGCCAAGAACAATAACGGTATCTCCATCCTTTACGCCTGCATTGTCAACACTCCAAAAACCAGTAGTCATCGCATCGGCAATAACTGCTAACTTTTCATCTGGTTCTTCACAAGTCTCTGGAATTTTAAAATGAGTAAAGTTGGCAAATGGCACTCTTAAATATTCAGCTTGCCCACCTGGATAGCCCCCCGTCGTACCGGAATATCCGAAATAGGCACCCATATCACCATTATCATTAGAATTATCACATTGGCTTTCCAAATGGTTTTTACAGTAATAGCATTCACCGCATGCTATATTAAAGGGAATAATTACTCGATCTCCCTTTTTTAGTTTAATCACACCTGGACCAACTTCTTCGACGATTCCCATTGGTTCATGGCCAATAACATAGTTTTCTTGCAGGTTAGGAATCATGCCATGAATTAAATGTAAATCAGAACCACATATAGCTGTACTCGTTACTTTAATAATCATGTCATCTGGTTTTTCAATCTTTGGATCTGGAACTTCTTTGACTACAACATTTTTAATACCTTGATACGTTACCGCCTTCATTGGTTACAGCCTCCAGTGTTAGTGTTCATCAGGTGTCCGGTCAAACATACCTTTTCTATTGGTCTCAACAGGAAATAGATTCATTTTGCCAATCATCAAAGTATTGTTGGCAGAGAGTTGGTCTAATTGATATTGTTCACTTAATTCGTATGGATGGAACCATTTTTTACTAATCATTAATTCTGTAATTTCTTGGTGCATGGCAATCCCTTGCATTAAGTGGTTTCGTAAGAGGGTTCTAACATCAGGTGATGCGGACTCCGTTAATGCAACCGCAATATTGCGCACACCTTCTTTGGCACGAAGAAGTAAATCCATCGCAAATGTGGTATCTGCTAACTCTGGTACGTGTAGCGAGTTTATAGGGTCTAAATAGTCATTGTTCAATGAATTTGCCTTCCTTTCAATTTATTATTGGTGTTGGCCGGTTTTGAGGAACAGGTGCTTCAAAAGGTGCACGTTGATAAATTGCCTGTAATTCTCCAAGTGCTTGCATGGATTGTTCAACATCTTTTTGCATTAATGCTCTCAAATCATGATCAAATACCAGTCCTTGCATTAGTTTTGATTTCGCTAAGCAAAGGGTTTTAAAATTAATAACTTCATGTAGATCCAATGACTCATGATCGGCTAATTTTTGAATATCCATTTCTAATTACCCTCCTTTTTACTACAATGGTATTGTTCCAAGTATAGGAGGAAACATTCTAAAGTTTTTTTAAAGGATAGGCAAAGTATTTTGAATGTTTGGAATATTTGTGAGGTGGAGAAAATTCATTCAGCACTAAAACACTAATTCAGCAATATGTACTTGCTTGGATAGTTGATAAGAACGCGAGTTAAAACCCCTTGGTGCTCAAGGGGTTTTGTCTACTTCGTAAAATCACAGTTATGGTGAAGTTTCACTAAGATAATTCTCGTCGATCAACGGAACTTGGCGGTTCTTCAAACCATCCATTGGAAATCATGATGTTTGCGCAGTCTTCCGCAAGCTTCACATCCCTTGCGATGGCAGATGAATATTTGAGCCCGAGGTCGCGCCTCATTGAGCCGGACAAGGCGGTTCCATAATATGCCATGGCTGCTTGAATCAAAAATGCGCAATGGAATATCTATCAATTTATCCGAAAATGGCGCAATCTGAGAATCTGTAACAATGTTAGGCTTCTATTTTTTATTGGTTTTTATGTATTTTAGTCACAAAATTTGTCATCCAACCAAAGTCAGTCGGCATGGTGTTTCTCCGCTGGCACATCAATTTTATCCGGACGCAACATCTTAGGTAACAGAACTAAATCAAGGAAATAAATTTGTAAGAAGGTAATTCAACTTTTTTCAAATGAAAAAAAGATAGTGAAGAAATGTACTTAAGCCATTTTACTTTGGTAAGCACTACAGAAACTATCAGGGCTATAGTGCAAAATACATCAATCATAAATAAGCAGATTATATACAATAGTTTTATTATTAATTAAACCCACCAACATCTCATGTGTTGCCACATACACTCCGCATATGTGGAGTGTGTCTTGCAACTCATTTTAAAGAAAGGCAACTAATCCTTTGTAAAATGTACCCTTTGTAAAGGACACTTTAAAAAAGGTCATGCAGCTCGAAGCAGATGATCTCTGTATTGCACAGGGGTCATCTTTTTTAGCAAAACTTTATTTTAACTCGAACAGAGGAATGCTAGTTGATAGGGTGGATTTTAGCAAACCCTGATTTCATGAAAATGAACATGTCCGATCAGTTTGATAAAAAGTGATGAAGCATGGTATAAGTGTATAGGAAGTAGGGAACATCTTGCTTTTAAATTTTGGGTAAGGGGTTGGCCTGGTATCCCATAATGAGAGGGTTTGAGTTTGAATATGATAGATAATTTTTGGCGTGATTTACCACGGCCTTTTTTTATACTGGCACCAATGGAAGATGTTACGGATGTTGTTTTTCGCCATGTAGTGAGTGAAGCAGCCAGACCTGATGTGTTTTTTACAGAGTTTACAAACACGGAGAGCTATTGTCACCCAGAGGGGATCCATAGTGTGCGTGGGCGTTTGACTTTTACAGAGGATGAACAACCAATTGTAGCCCATATCTGGGGGGATAAGCCTGAATACTTTCGGCAAATGAGTTTTGGTATGGCAAAACTAGGGTTTAAGGGTATAGATATCAATATGGGCTGTCCTGTACCTAATGTGGCACAGTACGGGAAGGGGAGCGGTCTTATCCGTCGTCCAGAAGTTGCAGCAGATTTAATACAAGCAGCAAAAGCAGGAGGATTGCCTGTAAGTGTAAAGACAAGGCTTGGTTACACTGAGATAGACGAATGGCACGACTGGCTGACACACATATTGAAACAAGACATTGTCAACCTTTCCATTCATCTGCGTACAAGGGAGGAAATGAGCAAAGTAGATGCTCATTGGGAACTAATCCCGGAGATTAAGAAACTTCGTGATCAGGTGGCACCAGATACACTCTTGACGATCAATGGGGATATCCCTGACCGTCAAACTGGCTTAAAGCTCGCTCATCAATACGGTATTGATGGGATTATGATTGGGCGTGGTATTTTCAATAATCCATTTGCCTTTGAAAAGCAGCCGAAAGATCACAGTAGTGAGGAATTGCTTAGTCTCTTAAGATTGCATCTGGATCTCCATGATAAATATTCAAAATTGGAGCTGCGTCCGTTCAAGGCTTTTCAGCGATTCTTTAAGATATATGTCCGTGGGTTCCGAGGCGCAAGTGAATTAAGAAATCAATTAATGAGTACAGCGTCAACAGATGAAGTGCGTGCATTGCTCGATAACTTTGGGTCAAAGAATCTTGATGGAATGGGGGAACAGTAGAAGGGCCCAATTCAAGGTGAAAGCGAAGTAGGACGTTAAACTGGTGTGTCTCCAAAAAGTTAGTGTTTATACTTAGCAGTTAATTGGCTGGTGTGAAGGTGGTCCTGAACCGGACCCATTCCCGCCAATTTTTACTTTATATGTGTTACTACAAGTGAAAAACACAGCTAAATGGCGCCTTAAATGAAATATTGCTAAAGGAATCAGGTGTTACTGGTTCCTTTATTTTTTTGTAAAATCACCAGCATTTCTTGTGTTGTCAATTACAGTCCACGCATGTGGAGGCAGTGACAGTGTTAACCTTAAAATAAAAGGATTTTTAAGGCAATGGATAAAATGTGGTTAACCCCATTTTATCCATTGCCTTTTCAAATTGCTTCCCCGAATTTTTATGCTGTTTCTTGTTGCCTCCCGGGGTTATATATGAATAGATATCACGAGCTGTTCTTATACTTGAGTCACCAAGCCTAATTGCAACAATCCTTGAGTTTTCTGCAAAAATATGCCTTATTAGCTATCCTGAATATTCCTTGTAATTTTGTTACATGTAAGTGGCTAAAGAAGGTATATATTCAGCATCAAGTACAGACTTTGGTGTAGAGCCTTTAAAGGAATAATATCGTTTGTCCAAGCTTTAAAGACTAATAGTAATTATTTTGAGACTTTTATACCATAACTGAACAGGATTGGTGGAAAAGAGCAATTTTCTTAAAGAAAACGGAAAAGTGGCAATATTCTTAATTTTGACAGCAATATTCTTAAAAAACATAGCAATGCTTTTTAGTGACTCCTTTTTTAATAGTTTAATCAAATGAAATTATGATAGCAATAATTTTATAAAGGTGCTATATATTCCAAGGATTTGGCTGGTATGGCTTTATTATTTGGTTACTGCATTCGTTTGTCTTCAACTAGGGGAGCTTGGTTAGGAGTTTTGGCCTTAGCGAGAATACCGTAATAGGAGTTTCCTAAAAGACTTATCCTAACATAGAAGTAGGAGTATGTGGGAAGAGGTAATGTCAAATCAGCTTATTCAATCAAAAGCTCGGGGATAAATAAAAAAGGCATTGTTCCGAAAAACAATGCCTTTTTTATAGGTTATATAAACATATCCAAGATTAGGACACCAGCAAGTCCGACTAAAGAAATAATCGTTACCATGACAGACCATGTTTTAATGGTTTTTCCGATGGATAGGTTAAAGTATTCTTTGTAAATCCAGAAGCCTGCGTCATTCACGTGTGAGAAGGTAACACTTCCTGCACCAGCAGCTAATACCATCAATTCTGGACTTGCACCAGCTGAAGCGACAAGTGGTGCAGCAATACCTGCTGCTGTCATACCTGCTACAGTTGCAGATCCTACTGCTATCCTTAGGATTGCTGCAATCAGCCAAGTTAAAAGCAGCGGTGAAAGGGTAGAGCCAGCCATAAGACCAGAAATATATTTATCAATATGGCTGTCAACCAGTACTTGTTTGAATGCGCCGCCAGCAGCAATGATTAATAGAATCATCCCGATACCGCTTACAGCTTCACTAAGAGATTGCATAATTTCTGGCATTTTTTTACCAAGATTTAAACCAAATGTAAAGATGGCAACAATGATTGAAATTAACAGGGCTATATTCGCATTACCGATAAAATCAGTGAACGGTGCAATGGCTGATTTAGGTGCAAAAATTTCTACAATCGCTTGTAACGCAATTAGAATAACTGGTAAAAGAGCAGTGAGAAGACTGATTCCGAATTTAGGAAGTTCCTCTTCTTTAAATTGCTTAGGATTAAATAGGCCTTTTGGAATTTCAATTTCTAACGATTCTTTTTTAAATAATTTTGTATAAACTGGACCTGCAAGAAGAAATGCAGGAATGGCAATGATGATTCCATAAATCATAGTTAAACCGATATTTGCCCCAAAAACATTTGCAACCGCAGTTGGACCAGGGTGCGGAGGCACAAATCCATGCATGGTAATCAGGGCAGCAATTACTGGCATACCAAGATATAGTACCGGTACTCTAGCAGCTGTAGCAATGGTAAATACTAATGGAATTAAAACAACAACCCCAGTTTCAAAGAATAAAGCGATTCCAACAATAGCAGCTGTAACAACAGCAGCCAATTGAACTCTTTTTTCTCCGAAAGCATTAATCAATGTCGTCGCAATCCGCTGCGCACCGCCTGAATCAGTCATTAACTTACCAAGTACGGCACCAAAGATAATAATCATCGTAAGATGCCCAAGTGTTCCGCCTAGCCCTGCTTCAATGGACCCGATTGCCTCAATCGGTGTCATTCCTTCTAGGATTCCTACCACTAGCGAAACAATAATTAATGATACGAAAGCGTTTAACTTTGTGCCCATCATTAATACTAATAATAGGGCAACCCCAATAGTAACTGAAATAATTGGCATTTTTTCTTCCTCTTCTCTTATTTAGCTTCATAAAAAGAGGCCCTCTTCCGTAAGGAGTTTACTCAAATTCCATAATCTAATTCTTGATGATTACAATTTCTTGCTGAAAGACTATATGATGAGTATTTACTCCTTACTTCAGGGCCAAACTTAAAAGGACATTTAGATTATTTTTGGCTTAGCATTTCAACAACTTCTCTTAAATCCGTCTTTGTCCCAACGTTTCCTGGGAAGATAACATAGGAAATTCCCGGGAATTTGCTTTCGCTGCCTGTTGTCCAGACTGGAATTCCAGGTCGAATTTGACCTGCTACTGTTGCTCTTTTAACTTCAAGACCGTTTGTCCCAACATCACTAGATGTAATACCGCCCTTAGCAATAATATAGGAAGGTCTTACTTCTAACCGTTTTACAATACTGGTAACTGCATCGGAAATCTTTACTGATAGCTTTAATTCTTCTTCTTTTTTGCCTTCTCCGAGATCCAATCTTTCTCTTCTTGTATAAACGGCAACATTTTTTCCTTCAATAATAAGCTTATTTGTCGTCGCTATTACTCGAGCAAGCTCTTCTTCGAATTTTTCAGGCTCTAGTACAAGATGAACATTGAACTCAATAAATTCAACAGTATCTGACTTTTTCAGCTCTTCAAACTGTTCTGTAGTCTTTTTAACATGTGAACCGATAATGACCAATCCGCCATTGTTTGTGTCTTCACTCATGATTTCCTCACGAGTGAGCAGGTTTTTATCGCTTACGCCCCCGATAACCTTCGTAAGTGCAGCTGCACTTCTGAACATAAAGTTCTTTCCTTTATTCATCGCTCTAATCAAAGCAATGGTAAAGATTTTAACATCCGCATAGTCAACGGCATTCACAATGACTTTATTAAAGTTCTCAACCTTCAGTAATTGCTGTTCAATTGTTTCAACATCTAGTGCACGCAGGCTATCAAGTGAAATATACGTCATATTGTCCGCTTTATATTCACCGTTAGATTTTTCTTCAGCCCACTCGCCTAAATGCGATTTGGTATAGCCGAAGGTACGATCTTTCGCAAATTCTGTTTCTCCTGCAGGGACGAGATACTCGTCATATTGAACATAATGGATATTGTCAATTGTGAAGCGTCCGCCTTCCTTAAAGAATGGAAGGATTACCTCACCATCAAATTTCATATCAGAGTTGGTTTCAACTGTTTCTTTTAATACTTGAGTTTCCAGCGGGTAATGGCCTCTTAATGTTGAATCACCACGGCTGATAATGGTAAATTCGCGATTGCTTCTCTTCGCTGCTTCCACGATATTTGCGGCAATTTCTTGATGCGCTTTTGTTGTTTCAGCAGCTGTAAATCCACGTGAATTTGTTAAGATAAAGAACATGGAGTTCTCTTCTTGGAAGCCTTTTTCGATACTGTCCAAAGACCAATCTGTATAAACAGAAATTCCATGAACTGTTTGAACACCAGTTGGGTCATCATCCAGTACGATGATTTTTTTATTTAAATTTTTAAGTTCTTTCTCAATCATTTCATTCACAAGGCTTGTATCGACAGAAGGTATTTTGCTAAAAACTTCTTCCACTAATCTTTTATTTGAACTCATTGATTAGAACCCCTTACTTCAACATTTGCTAGTTTTTCGTAATACTGTACGATGCCGCCATGATCATCCATTAATTTTCCATCTACTTTTAGCGCATGGAAGATTTCTAATAGGTGGCTTGATAATGGAAGCGGTACGCCAATTTCATGAGCTGTATCCATTACGTTAGTAATATCTTTCATATTGATAGCAATGGTTCCGCCTGGAGCAAAGTTTCTTTCAAGAATTAATGGAACCTTTGCATCCAGTACCGCACTTCCTGCTAATCCGCCTCTGATTGCCTGATACATTTTTTCGATATCGATTCCAGCTTTAGCTGCTAAGATAAGTGCTTCTGACATTGCAGCAATGTTAAGGTTTACAATGATCTGATTCGCTAATTTTGCTGTAACCCCGCAGCCGCTATTTCCAACTAATGTAACCGCACTTCCCATATCGAATAAAACTGATTTTGCCGCTTCGAACACATCTTCTTTACCGCCTACCATGATGGCTAATGTACCGTCGATTGCTTTAGGTTCTCCGCCGCTGACAGGTGCATCTAGGAAGCCGACGCCTTTTTTGGCAGCTTCTTCTGCAAGTTCAATTGAAATAGCAGGAGTAATGGAGCTCATGTCGATAATAATGGAGCCTTCTTTTGCTCCTGCTAAAACTCCATTGTCGCCTAAAACAACAGCTTGTACATGTTTCGATGCCGGAAGCATTGTGATAATGATTTCGCTGTTTTCTGCTACTTCTCTTGGCGAACGAGCTGCTGTTGCACCCGCTTCCAATAATGTTTGTACCGCCTCTTGATTTAGATCAGTAACTGTTAATGTATGTCCTGCTTTAATAAGGTTTAAAGCCATAGGTTTTCCCATTATGCCCAATCCGATAAAGCCAACCTTTTTTGTCATGCTATTTTCCTCCCAATACATTTTTTTGAAAGGCTCAGTTAATTTGTCTTTTGATTTCCGCCTCAAGCGCTCGCTTTCATGTTGCAAATCAACAATGAGTCTTAACATCGTCCTATGAAAAGCAGATAACCCCTTGAAAAAATAGGTTTTCCCATTTTCATTATCTTTAATTAGGTTTTCCGCCTTGGAATTGAAAGCTTGTAAGCAATCGCTTACATCGTTGTTTACGTTTTCATTGTATACTAAAAAATAATTTTTGTATACATTTTTTGTCGTATTAGTGTACATTTTTTGTTTTCCGTATACTGAATGTTGTTTTTACTTTTTTCTCCAGCATGATTTTATTAAAATAATTTGGTACTATGGATATAATTAGAAATGAAAAACTGGGGTGAAATTTGTGATTGAAAGTAACAGCTCACGGCTGGCGTATCACCATTGTTATGAAATTCTTCGCGATAAAATTTTAAATGGTGAGCTTCCTGGCGGTACTAAGATTGTCGAAGAAAAAATCGCTGCTGAGCTTGGCGTCAGCAGAACACCGATAAGGGATTCGATACGAAAATTAGAATATGAAGGACTAATTGTTAAAAAGAGAGTGGTAAATCCAACGGAGAAGGACTTACGGAATATGTTTAATGTCCGGATCCTGCTAGAAGGGTACTCAGCTCGATGTGCGGCAAACTTTTTAAGAGAAAATGAAATTGAAAAACTGCACGAGTATGTTGAGATTGGCAGAAAGGGCACTAAAGAGGAAATCATGTCTGCCAATGAAAGCTTTCATAATGATATTGTGAAAGCAAGTAATAATCCTGTCATGATTGATATTATTGATCGAATGCAGGCGATTATTTATTTGTTTAGAAAAACTGTTGTTATCTATAATCGTCCACATCTTATTGATGAGCATGAAGAAATTTATGAGGCAATCAAGGCAAGAGATGCTGAAAAGGCTGAAATTTTGATGAAAAAACACTTAGAAACTGACTTGAATTTTTATCTGCACATAATGAGTAATGGATAGTATCTTCTGCAAATAGTCGATTAATAAGCAAAAGTGCCCTCATTGAATTCTGAGGGCACTTTTGTTGTGTTCCCCAAATAATACAAGTGTCTTACTTATGGCACGCTTCACCTTAATTCATTCAAATAGTATCTAGAAATGAAATAAATTGTATACAAAAAATATAAAAACGTATACAATGTTCTCAACTTAATCTATCAAGTAAGGAGTAAACGATCATGTTAATGAATACAAAAGAAATTTTAACACAGGCACAACAAGGCAAATATGCTGTGGCGGCTTTTAACGTGTATAACTTAGAAACAGCCCAAGCTGCTATCCAAGTGAGCGAGCGGGAAGGTACATCTGTGATTATCGCTCTAGGAGAACGTTATTTTCCTACAGTGGATGTTGAAGGTTTTTCAGCCATGGTCAAAGCAATGGCTGAAAAAGTAAAGGTTCCGGTTGCACTGCATCTTGATCATGCCTATGAAAAAGAATCAATTATTCGAGCAATTCGAGCTGGTTTCACCTCTGTTATGTACGACGGATCTAAATATGATCTTGAACAAAATATCCGTTTTACCAAAGAGATTGTGGAAATTGCCCATATGGCAGGAGTCTCTGTTGAAGCAGAAATCGGCTCTGTGGCAAGGGGGGCATTCTCAGACGAAGAAGAAGGGGATGGAACTTTAACAGATCCGCAATCAGCCAAGGCATTCGTTGTTGAAACAAACGTTGACTTTTTAGCCGCTGCAATTGGCACTGTTCATGGAATGTACAAGGGCGAACCGAAAATTGACTTAGCTCTTCTAGAGAGGATTCGTGAAGCAGTGGGTATCCCGCTCGTTCTGCATGGCGGTTCTGGAACACCTGAAAATGTTCTAAAGAAAGCAATCGAATTAGGCATTTGTAAAGTAAACGTCAATACAGAAGTTTCCATGGCGGCTGTCTCTTATCTTGAAAAATATGCTAAAGAGAAACAAACGGCTCATCTATCTACCATCATGGCAGAAATGCAGCAAGCAATGGAGCCAGTAATGACGAAATTTGTGCGCTTGTTATCAAAAAAATAAAAGAGCAGCAGATCCTTAATTTTGTTAAGGGTTAATTACGGTAACCATACCATAAGTAAATGAGATTTTTGGGACTAAAAGGAAGGAACCTGACCTTAAATAGAGGCGGTTTTTTAGCTATAGTCATTGGGAGATGGTTGTCAAAGGGTCACTAAATAAAGTTTGGTGACCCTTTTTTAATAGCGTTCTTTACTCAACAACTCCAACCTCAATTATACTTACGTCTGCGGTAACCTTAAATCGAGCATTTTTATAGTGCTCATTCCATTTGTTAAAATCAAAATCTCGTGTTTTGCTTTTAGCAACATGACCAAAGCCGGCCGGGTCAATTTCTTTTTTTTGAAAGCTCTCAATTATTTTCTTACATTCTACAACAACTTGTTTTTCTAAATGTTTCTCAATTTTATGTATCTCGCCCTTTTTAAGGGTCTTTTCTTTATGTTCCGTAAGAAGCCCTTTTATTTTCATATGAACCGAAAATTCATAGGGATTCCTGCTTGTTAGTCTGATTTTATTCTTTGAAGTGATACTTTGGACAGTGGATTCTTCATTCTTGTCTTTTACCTTTACTGAACCCCTGGTATGTTTGTCGACAAGGAGCTTGAAATAAAACATTTTATTTTCTGGAAGAATAGCGACAACTTTGTCATTCCTGAAGAGGGCTATTCCAATTATATTTACCAAATTAGATTGACTCTTTTTAAGCAGAGGCAAATAAGCATCCTTCCCTTTTTGGGATAAAGCAGCCAAAAATTGATGAAGATTGGTCAGCGGCAAGTTTTCTCCTTCTATATTATGTTCAAGTAACTGTGTAAGGTATGCGGCGTTCCCGCGGTCTCCATATCTACCTTTAAAAATATCAATTGCTTTTCCATCTACTACAGCTAAATGGATCCTTGCGCCAACGCTTGGATCCCGAAGGAAGACTTCAACTATTTGATTGATGCCCTCACGCGCGACATCTTCTCCAAAAAAAGCAAGATCTAGGCTTCCGCTGACAATTGGCTGGGAAGCTTTTTTCTGTATTTCGGTCATCAAATCCCTCATGATAGTTCCTTTGGCGGAAAAGGTAAAATTCCCAAATGACTTGTCAGGCTTAAAAACGGGAATCATGACACTTCCAAGCAATTGATTACCACTTTTATCGATACCGATACCTGTCGCAATATTTACATCATCAATAACATTTGTCTGGACACACCCGGTTAAAAGCATAGTGCAAAAAAGTAGGGACATGGCGAAGTGAATATTCTTCACTTTGTTTTCACCTTCTTTTTAATGAGTAGTAATAAATAGAGAATGGGAATATAAATATAAACTAAAGAGAAGCCAACTTTTGAGTCTATGTCTAAGAAAAGATCCATCCTTTCGCGTGTAGGTATTAATACTGCGATAATCAGACATAACAAGGCAATGAGAATGACTGCTTTTTTTTGTTGGATGCGATAAACCCGTTTGGCGCACCGACTGGCGGCCCATAATGTAATCGCAACATTTGGGATAAGGATTAAGGCCCAATTCGCAATTCCTAAATACTCGAACCTTTCAATAAAAGGGAGGCTGACGATTTTCCACATTTCCAATGTTGCCCAAATTGATCGTTCGAGCAAGCTAGGCGGAAAATAGGAAAAGCTGATAACTGCCAAACCAGTATAAAAAAGGGTGGTTGCCAAAAGTCCGATATGAACCCATTTTTTTGATTGCTCAGGCTTCTTAATAAAAGGATAAAAAACTAATAAAGTTTCAAAGCCAAGATAACTAAGTGACATATTGTACCCGCTTTTTATCATTTCGCTAAAGGAGTGATCGAAAACAGGAAGCAAATTGGTAAAGTCCCCATACTTTAATGCAAACCCGAAGGTAAACACTAAATAAGAGGGAATGACTACTCCGAGAAAGGAAATTCCCACCACAGTCCTGAACCCGCCATAGACAATATAAATCCCTAAAAGTAAATAAACGATTGCAAACGAAAAAGGGTTTAAATCAAGAAACATCCATGTACGGATGATTTCAATTAGACCGCCGAGTACTCCAGCACAAGTAATGATAAAATAGACAATAAAAAAGGTATTTATGCTGTTACCAATGATTTTTCCAAACACATAAACATTGGCATACATCACGTCCCCTTCAACAGCTTCGCATACTTTATAGATCAGCCATATGGAGAGGTTAGTAATTAATCCTGCCACTAAAACAGAGATCCAAGCATCATATCCGGCATCTTTGGCAATGCTTCGCTGAAAACCGAGGACACCAATTCCGATCTGCATTGAAACGACGACATACGCGGCCATAAATGGTGAAATTTGTAGTCTCTCCGGGACGGATCCCTGCATCATGTTTCCTTACCTGCCTTTTTCGTTATTCATCAATGTCCTTCTTTTTAGAAGCCTTTTCCTTACTAAAACGAACCGGATTGCTGGTTCTTAAAAACTGCGGGCGAAGTGCTTGGCTTTTAAATGGGAACCGAAATAAGGCATCTTTGAAATCCTTCATTCTGAGCGGGAAAATAGGTTCCATAAATGGAAAGCCAAGCGATGTAAGCCGAAGCAAATGAACAAGTAGAAAACAAAATGCGATTGTTATCCCGAGTAAACCCCATATTTCGGCCATGAAAAGAAACGGAAAACGCATAATCCTAATCGTATTGCTCATTTGGTACACAGGTGTTGTGAAGGAGGCAAGAGCAGACAGGGCAATAAAAATCAAAAGAACATTGCTCGTAAGACCAGCTTCAACAGATGCTGTCCCGATAACAATACCTCCCACGATGCCGATTGTCTGGCCGACCTTAGTCGGAAGCCTGGCTCCTGCTTCTCTTAATAGTTCAATCGTTACTTCCAGAAACAATACTTCAAGAACTGGCGGGAAAGGAACAACCCGCCTGGAGGTAACTAACGTAATTAATAAGTCCTTTGGAATTAATTCATAGTGGTACGTAACCACCGCAACATAAAGAGGTGTAATCAAAATCGAAAAAGTAACTGCAAATAAACGTATTAATCTGATAAAAGAAGCAAGAATCCAGTTAAGAAAGTAATCTTCAAATGAGTTAAAAAACTCTGTCAAAGAGGTTGGCCCGATTAGTGCATGTGGTGAGCCGTCCACTAAAATAACAACTTTCCCTTCTGCCAGGCTGGATGCAACCCGATCTGGTCTTTCTGTATCGAGCAGCTGCGGAAAAGGAGAATGCCCGTTATCTGAGATCATCTGCGTAAAATACGAACTGTCAGCGATTTCGTCCTTTTCAATATCACCAATCCGCTGCTTAACCGTATTGACGATTTCTTTATTTATGATTCCGTCGATATAGAGAACAACAACTTTCGTTTTTGATAATTTTCCGACGCAGAATTCTTCCGCTATTAGCTCCTGAATAGGTAAACGTTTTCGAATCAAGTTCAAGTTTTGCCCAATGGCCTCGACAAATGCTTCTTTAGGGCCAACGACGCTGAATTCAATTTCTGGAGCCGTAACCGACCGAACAACTTGTTTGGACGCGGAGATAAAGGCAAATTCACTTGTATCTCCTTCAATTGTTAGCATTACATACCCATTAAGCAGTCTTTGGGGGATATCAGCTGTGTTGCTTGATAGCTCTACATCCGCAATCGGAAGCAGCTTTTTAACATCGGCTATTTTCCAAAACTCTCCATTAAGTAAAGAGGGGAGGACATTATTGTCCAGCACTTCTTCTTCAACAAGTGAGGATAGAAAGGTAAAGTGAAATTTTTTTCCTGACTCTTGATTAAGATAGAAAGTTTTTGTGTAATCTCTTGATTTAGTGAGATCTTTTTCCCAGTCTTCGATATAATCGCTTTTTTGTATATTTTGTTCTGGTTCACTTTGTTCATCTTTTAGGTCATCTGCTAGGTATTTTTGGTTAGGTCTGCGTTTTTTAAGTCTGAATAAATTAAGCATTAGCCACACCATTTCGAATGTTTGCCTTTATTTTTACCATAATTGGTAAGATTATCCCGTATAAATGGGATAGTAATCTTTATTTTTCATTTCAGTTAATGAAAAAGATTATGTGAAAAATATGTGATTTATCGGGAATTTCCATAAACAGGTAATAAGAGGTGAATAAGATAACAATGAGTAAAGGAGCTTTTCTATAAAGAAAGGCTCCTTTGCTTTTGGAGATATATGTATATAAAGCGCAGGACTTGCCAATCGGCGAGTTTTCTTTAGGTACAAAACCATTCCCATAATCAGCTTCTAACTAATTACAGCAAGATTTGGAAAGTCTAACCTAACCCCATTTTGCTATCCTATTATTATTCAAAATAACTTTACGAACGAGAAAGGGGCATAAACGAGAGTATGATCACTTTAAAGTGAAATTAAAAATCTGAATCAATCGGTAGTTTTTTGATAGGTGTATATATGTGGTAGGCGGAATCAAGATTGTGAATGTTATCAAAGGCTTGAATGAGTTCGATATGTGAATTCTCAGTTTCCTGCTTTGAGATTTTTAAAAATCTTGCAAAATCAGTGATGAGGACATTTCCTATATCAAGCAAATCACCAAAATATTTAAATTTAGCACAAAAGAGCTGTGGTATATCAACGGTAAAGTAATAGGGCTTGCCTATTTGTATATCATATGGAATCCCGAAAAGAACCTTGAAGCGGGTTGAATTTGGCTGGCAGTCTGAATAAATAACATAACATGGACCATTTATTGTCTCATCAATGTTATCTAATAGCATTTTTGAATGAGAGCGGATCTTTGTCCTGTAATCATCAGTTGCAAGATCAACTTCAAAGGCTATGCCACTGACCCTGATTGTTTTGAACTCCGTTAGGGTGAAATCGGTGACAATATCACCATTGATGTTTTTAATGGGTCTTTTAACTACTGAAGGTATGGGCATTTGAGATATGGTCGTATCCTTAACTCTAAGAGAGCTTGGTGCTATACCATATTGGCGTTTGAAGGCACGGGTGAAGGATGCTTGGGTTCCAAAGTTTAGCTGATAAGCAATATCCGTTAGAGATAAGGTGTCGTTTTGAATGAATTGTAGTGATGCATTCAATCTTCTGGACAGTATGTAATTGTTTAATGAACAACCCATCATGGCAGAAAAAAGCCTATGAAAATAGTATTTTGACATGTTGAAGGTATTCGCAACAGAATCTAATGATAAAGGTTGTTGAATATTGTTTTCAATATATAGCAAGGTATCCTCAATTACATCATAATGGTCCATAATAGCTCCTTATATCAATGTTTTATGATACTCATAACCAGTATAACATAGGAAATTCAATTGGTAGTTATTTCAAGGGGGGTAAAGATCATGACAAGAGACAGAATGAATGGAATTATCATCGGTGTTTTATATATAGCAGCTGCAGTTACTTCAGTCATAGCTGTTGTCTTTTATCAGCCGATATTGTCAGAGCAATGGTATATGTCTGTAGCAAATGGATTTCAAACGAAGATTTTGCTCGGTGTAATGAATGATTTTTTACTTGTAGTGACAGCTATTGGGACAGCAGTCATGCTGTTTCCTTATCTTCGCCGCTGGAATGAGCATATTGCATTAGGGTATCTTTGTTTTCGATTTATGGAAGCTGTTTTTATTTCAATAGGCTTAGTAAGTATATTAGGTTTATTACATCTTAGTACACATTATGAAGCAGACAGTTTAACAAGGGAAGAAAATCTTCTTACCATAGGTTTAATGTTGCAGGCCTTTTATCGATGGACTTCTATGTTAGGTCCAAATCTCATGTTAGGTTTAAATACGCTTATGTATAGTTATTTACTTTTTAGAACAGGCTTAGTGCCCAAACCGTTAGCGCTATTTGGGATGATTACAGCTACCCTTGTATTTATAGCCGGTTTATTAGAAATGTTTGGTGCAGTAGAGCCTTTCTCTACGATAAAGGGACTCATTGCTCTGCCTGTGGGCGTTTATGAGATGAGCTTGGCAGTCTGGTTGATTGTGAAGGGATTTCATAAACAACAGCTTGAAAAACTAAAAGTGAATTAGTGTTTTCAAACCTATTAATGATGATGTAAATTTTTACACTGTAAAAAAGTATAAATTTCTAGCCGGAAGCCAATTCGACGTAGCGAGAAATTTTAGGAATACAGTATAAGTGCAACTACGCCTCTGTCTTCGCCCAAGGGCAGGGCTTGCCAATCGACGAGTTTTCTTTAACAAGAGAAATTATTTACAGATTATTGCCAAAAATCGAAAAATATAATATATTTATTATGGATATAGAGTTGATGCTCTGTTCTAATTGGAAAATTGAAGTAAGTAGTGAAATCTAAAATGGTAACGAATTCTAGAAATGTACGCTAGATTTTAAAGCCACAGTAAGAAGCAGGGAATCACCTGATCTTATTGTGGCTTTTTTATGTCATTAAATTAGGAAAGGAGATCTGCCTTATGGTTATGCATGGAACTAATCAGAAAAGTGCCCTTTTAAAAGTATATAGAGATACGAACATGGATCAGGACTTCTCAATTCTATCCCAAAATCATGATGCGTTTCTATTAATTGACTTGCAAGGGAAGGTTGAATATGCCAGCCATGCTTGTGAACCACTATTAGGTTATTCAGGAGATCCCCTACAGCAATTAACATTACATAAACTATTTATCTCGGACTTTTTAAATCAAGCGCATACCTTCTTTAAAGGCAGAGAACAGGAGAAACTTGATAATTTTGATGCTCAGGTACAAGTGAACGACGAAGGTATCTTAGATGTTAATGTTACCTCCATTCCCATTTTCTTTGAAAAAGCTTTTCTTGGCTCGTATCTAGTCTTAAAGGATATTACATCCATCAAACAAAATAGGCTTACGATGGAACATGAAAAAGAGTATCATACTTTAATTAGTAGTTTGTTCCGCGTATCGGAGAAACAAGCTACTGCTGCGCAGCTGGCAGCCGGGATTGCCCATGAGATCCGCAATCCAATTACAGCCATCAAAGGCTTTCTACAATTATTAACGGGAGAAAACGTTGGTAATAAAATTTATTTCGAAATTATGCATTCTGAGATTGACCGAATTGAAGCAATTCTAAAGGAGTTAATGGTGCTCGCCAAACCATCCAAGCAAAAATATGAAAGAATAAATCTTCAAGTTTTATTAGAGCAGGTTGTTACCTTAATGACATCGCAGGCCCTTTTAAATACTATTCAAATAGAAAAACAATTCGATTTTACTAATCGATGGATTTTAGGTGATAGTGACCGATTGAAGCAAGTTTTTATTAATTATATAAAAAATGCAATTGAAGCTATGCCTAATGGAGGAGTGCTACGAATACATGGGAGTTCCCTTGCTGATGGGCAGATTCGAATCAGCGTCATCGATCAGGGGTCCGGGATCCCGTCCGAGATTCTTAAGCAAATTGGCAAGCCTTTTTTTACAACAAAAGAAAATGGAACAGGGCTTGGCATGCTAGTCAGCCAGCAAATTATCAAGGAGCATAGAGGAGATATATACATAGAGAGTGATTCAAAAGGAACCTCCATTCAGGTGAAATTACCTTTATTATCACAAGAGTGAAGCTTCATTTACTAATTTTTATCTGAATGTATTGTCATCCTTTGGAAATGATGTTAGAATTAATTTTGTCTAATGTCTTGCAGTCATTAGTTATATTATTCTGTTCAAAAGTATCATTTTAAATAAATACTATCTTATTGTGATGGTAAATGGTAGAAGCTATTTTTATAGTCGTCTTAACCGTGGCCTAACTTCCTATTTGTGAAGTTAGGCCTTTTTATTTTTTATAAGGGGGATTTGAATGGTTGCAACTCAAGAAGATTTGCTGTCTGTTAGTAGTTCTTTCAGTAGAATAATCAAGCGGGGAATCGGAAAAGGACCTGAAGCCTGTTATACAGTGCTAAAAGCAAACCGATTATACGTTTATATCCGTAACTTTATGACACCTGCTGAAGAAATCTTAACTAACAAAAAGGAATATAATTTAGTGATGAGATATCGGTCCTCTGTTATAGCAGCTTTGTCCGATGAGTTATTACAAGAAGCATCGCAACTTTTAGGAATTCCCTTCGAATCCTTTTACCAAGATTGGAACTATAATACTAACTCTGGTATTTTACTGCTAGTGAATAATGACTTCAATCCTGATGTGAAGATAGATGAAAGTTTTGAGAGAAAGTTATTTCCATTAGTTCGAATGGTAGGTTCACAGTTGCATAAGATCCCGAGTGAGCTCAAGGTTGTCAAGTATACCCAAAATATCTGTGTAATTGAATCTAAAGGGATTATGCTTCCACTGGAACACTTGCTTTTGGAACAAGGGAATATAGATTTACTATTAACCCATGCTGCGGAAATTAAAAAGGGATACGTTCGGCAGAGAGAATTATTTGAAGAAGCATTTAATGGATTGATTGAGGACTTATTCATGATGTGGGATTATAAACAAAATAAAAGCTATTTGATTTTTAGCTTTAACAAGGTTTATACCTGAATAGTAAAAATTTTACTGTCTGGACATAATAATGTAAGGCAGTATTTTTTTTGCCTTTGTCGAAAGAGAGGTTGAACCACTTATGTCATCGCCACTGCAGCAAAAGTTAATGGATATAAGCAGCCTAACCAGCAAATTGTTAAGAAAAAATTTTGGCCGTGGTCCGGAAGCTTGCTATGCTTATGCAAATGAGCAATTTTTAGTTTTTTACATACGGGGATTCATGTCTCCATTGGAGTCTATTTTGCTGGAGAACGGTAATCCCGATAACATCGATATTTCTCGGAATATAGTTATGAAAACGGTCCTTAATCAATTGAAGGGTATTATTGAACTGGAATTTGAACAGGATGTCGAATGTTTTTACCATGATTGGAACTATCCGCAAAATACAGGGATGATAACAGTTCAATTTGAAGGTGATATCACTAAACAAGTCCATCAGGATAATGGTTCTATTGATTTGAAACCATTAATTGCTGAGGTTGAAAGAATTAGTATTTTGGTGCAAAAAAAACCTGAGAAAACCGAGGCATTCTTTATCTCTCCAAAGATGTATTTGGTAAAACGGGATGGAATTTTAGTTCAAATTGAAAAGCAGTTAATCATAAAGGGATATGAACAGACACTCATGGTTACCAAGGATGAGCTAGAAAAGTCATATTTACATCGTGATAGCCGCTTTGAAGAAATCTTTAAGAATCCTGTCGCAGATATTTTTGTGGATTGGGACTTTAGTGAAGATAGGAGCATTATGTGTTTTGTCCTCAAGTAAGCACTGAGAGGAGTAGAAGGATGAGCGGTTTGGGAGAACATTGGAAAAGATATTCCTGCACAATAGCAGCTCGATGGAGTCTTACCTGAAAATGAGAATTATTGATATTTTTGTTGACTGGGATCTCGAGCTTGATAAAAGCTTGATTGTTTTGATCACCAATCCGAAAGAATTGATGGATAAAGACAATTTAGATAAAGTGAATTTTGTATAGTAAGCCATTTGAGTGGATGAGTAAAGAAGACCCTCTCAAAGGTCATTTAAATACATTGGAGAGGATCTTCTTTACTTTTGAAAATCTATCTATTGATAATTTGGTTCTGGTGCAAATATGATTTTTTAGAAACATAGAGACTCAATATCCTTTCCATCTGTGAATTATGATACTACTCCAAATAATTTATATATGAATTCAATCTCACTTTGGACAGACTTCACCCCTTGTTGAAGTTGTCTTTTTTTTCAGCATATGCATCACTTCCATTCCACAGATAATCTGTTTCGCTGTTCGAAACGTTTTCAATCCTAGCATAGAACGGACTCGCTTCTTGATAAAACGATGATCTTGCTCCACTATATTATTCAAGTATTTTTGTTGTCTAAGTTGCATACCTTCAGGTATGCTCTTGTCTTTTTTCAACTCTTCGATTGCTATAGGATAAGCCGGATTCTTATCGACTGTCATGACACGAGGCTCAGAAACATGAACAGACCGCAAAGCTTTCTTGAAGAAGTGCTTTGCAGCCTGTTTATCTCTTGTTTTACTGAGATAAAAATCAATCGTGCTTCCTTTGGAATCCACTGCACGATACAGATACATCCATTGACCTTTTACTTTGATATATGTTTCATCGACTCTCCACGAGTCATTTGTTGGTTTAAGATGAGACCTTACTCTTTCATCTAATTCAGGGCCATATTGATGTACCCAACGCATAATCGTTGTGTGAACTATCGATAGGCCACGTTCTTCCATCATTTCCACCAGATTACGAAAACTAAGATTGTACCGTAGGTACCATCTCACCGTTAACAAAATAATGTCAGGCTGATAATGTTTCCACTTAAACAAATCTTGCTTTTCCATACTAATCACGTCCTTTTAGAGTACTAGTATCAGTATGTCCAAGCTTTAGAGATTAATTGCAATTGTTTTGAGATTGTTGCACCAGAACCGTTCTTATGAAGGGCGAGCTATCCGATAAATGGTCAATGTCGTTAGAATTCCTTGTCGGGGTGATGCTCGTATCTCTTGGAATGAGGAGCATGCTTTTTCATAAAAATAAAAATGCAAAGCAGGTTGGTCATTCACCAGAGAGGGCATCTTTAATCAAGGTAACCTTTATCGGATTTATTCACAGTCTTGCAGGAAGTGCAGCAATGGTTGTCTTAACGATGTCAACTGTATCTACAGTTTGGGAATGTATTCTTTATATTATGATATTTGGCGTTGGAACAATTTTAGGAATGTTAACATTTACAACAATTATTGGAATTCCCTTTGTGTATAGTAAGAAAAATCTAAATCTTAATCGTTCTTTAACACAGCTTGCTGGAACCGTTAGCTTTATATTTGGCATTTACTATATGTACAATCTTGGGATTACAGAGGGGTTATTTCAAATGTGGGCTCGATGAAGGGTACTTTTACAGATCTTATTTTTGACATTATGTATTACCTCAAACTAAGACTTAGTTATTTTATGAAGTAATTTAGTCTATGCGTAAAATTTATTTGGACTTTAAAATTAGATAGTAAATGGGCTTTGAGTGATAAAAGGTAGCTTAAGGCTCTTTGTTTAGGGAAAAGTGAAGCAGTTATATAAGTAGTCTAAATTCTAAAACTATTTTTAATTATTGTTGTATAATAAAAGTATACTTAGGTAAAAGTTCATCAGGAGGATCACGAATGCGACCAACTAGGCCAATTTTTAATTCGTTGATGTTTAAGCTTTTTCTATGTGTTTTTTTGATAATCGGTCCATTAATAGTTGTTCATATTGTTAGCAACTATTATGGAGTTGAAGTTATCAGAAACCAGGTGGCCCAGTCAAACAAAAATATGCTCAATATTTATATGAATCAAATTGATCAGGCATTAGAAGGTGTTGGAAAATATACTTTTGAAATTGCGCAAAACAATACAGATTTATATTTTCTCCAATACAATGAAAACCTTGATTATAATGAGTATGAAAAAGCAAAAATACGGTTAGTGAATTTTATCACCAATCAGACTTATCTCTATACGACAATTGATTCGATTTTTATTTATTCAACTGCATACAAAGATTTTATCAATACTGAGAAGTTCGCTGCTGACACTTATCTAGAACGTTATGCTGCAAAGGAAGAGATTCGTCAGTTTCTCGAGGAAAAACCGAAGCAGTTAATAGAAGGGAGATGGAATATAAGGAAAGGAGCAAATAATTACTACCTGCTTCAATATTTTGAAGTAAACGGAGTATATGTTGGTGCATGGGTAAATGTGGAAAATATTATTAAACCCTTTAAATATATTGATTTTGGTGAAACTGGAAAAGCATTATTAACTACTTCCGACTTAAAACCAATTACTAATAAGAAATTTATTGAAGAAGAAAAAATAGATTTAAACTTCAATGCAGAGAATTATTACATTTCCGGGAAGAAAAATCGATTTATTTTAATGCAAGAAAAATCTCAAATAGGTGATTTTTATCTTGTTGCCTTAATCCCTGAAAGTGAAATCTTAGAAAAACTTCCTTATTTACAGCGAATCTCATCCATTATTACGTTTCTGGCCATTTTGTTTTTAGCATTTTTTATTTTGATAATGAGAAAGATATTTCTTAAGCCGATCAATCGAATTGTTTTTGCAATGAAAAAACTGCGGAAGGGAGACTTAGATATTCGCCTTCCAATTGAACGGAATTCTACCGAGTTTGAGGTGATGAATGAAACCTTTAATCATATGATTTCAGAGATAAAAGATTTAAAAATTAATGTATATGAAGAAAAATTAAATCTTCAAAGAGCGGAACTAAAGCATTTACAGTTGCAAATTAATCCGCATTTTTTCCTTAATTCATTAAATATTATTTATAATTTGGCTACAGTTAAGGACTTCAGTCTCATCCAAGAGATGGCAAAATGTTTAGCAAACTACTTCCGCTTCATGTTCCGTAGTAACTCCTATTTTGTTAGTTTAGCGGATGAAGTTAAGCATACAGAGAATTATTTAAGGATTCAACAACTTCGATTTCCAGAAACCCTTAACTATTATGTTGAATTACCGGCTGAGTTGATGAAATGTAAAATTCCACCTCTCATCATCCAAACAATTACTGAAAACTCAATTAAACACGCATTTGATTTAGATGAATGTTTGGATGTTTTTATAGAAATAAAGCAAGATGAGGATCCTAACTTTATCTATATAAAAATTCAGGATACAGGAGAAGGATTCCCGGAAGATGTGTTAGAGGCTTTTGAAAAGGACGAATCCCTTACAAGCAGTGAAGGCGAGAGAATAGGAATATGGAATGTTAAACAAAGATTACTTCTGTTGTACGGCGACAGCTCAAAAATATATCTTTCAAATGAACCAGGCAAAGGTGCCACAGTGCAAATTTGGATTCCTAAAGAATTGTTTTAAGACATAGAGAGGGGATTGGCAATGAAGCAATTTAATATTCTAATTGTTGATGATGAAGTTCATGCTATTAGAGGGGTTCAAGCTGGAGTGAATTGGGAAAAATACAATATCTTATCTGTATATACAGCTCGTAATGTAGCACAAGCACAGGAAGTATTTTTAAAAAATAAGGTTGACCTGTTACTATGTGATATTGAAATGCCTAAAGGGTCTGGATTTGACTTATTAAAGTGGGTTAGGGAGCATTACCCTGAAACAGAAGCTATTTTTTTAACCTGCCATTCCGATTTCTCCTATGCGAAACAAGCGCTGCAGTTAAAAAGCTTTAACTATCTACTAAAACCAGTTGATTATCGGGAACTTGAAGAGGCCATTGGAGAGGCTCTGGAAAAAATAGAAAAGGATCAAGAGATAAAAAAGGTAGAGGAATCTTACTTGCAACTGAAAAAAAGCCATCATGAAGTTCTGAAGGAACGGTTCTGGTTGGATTTAATCCAACAAGTCATTCCATCAACTATAGATAAAATTGAAGAACATATGAAGAATCATCATTTATCATTTTCAATATCTACAATGTTTCTTCCTATGTTATTTCATGTTCAACGCTGGAAAAAGGAGTTATCGGCCTATGAAGAAAAGCTAAAGGAGAATGCTCTTCAAAAAGCGGTGCGTGAGGTAATCTCGAAGTTTGACACTGGTGCTCATGTGGTTAATTTAGAGACTGGATATGTTGTAGTCATTATGCCTTCAAGAAGTTCTATAAACCTGGAGGAACTTACAAATAATATTAATCAATTCATTTCTCAATTCTCTCAATACTTTTCATGTGATCTATGTTGCTACATTGGCAATCAAGTTCAGATTCAAGAAGTGATGAGTATGGTGCAAAACTTGCAGGAACTGGACCGTAACAATGTAACTTTAAATAACCAGACAATTTTTTATAAAAATGATACAAAGGGGGTAAGCTCCTTATCACCCAAGCTTCCTTCCACCGAATGGACAAGTCTTATGAAAAATGGCCTAAAGGACAAGTTTTTGGATGAAATCAATAAATATTTTGCGGATTGGAAAAAAGCCAATGATATAACAGCACAATCACTTCATTTATTTTACCAAGATTTTTTACAACTTGTTTTTTACGTGCTTCAGGTAAAAGGGATTCAGGCAAATCAAATCTATTCACAAAACTTACTAACGGAAAAGCCAAAAGAAGTGTTGAAATCGTTGTATGCTCTTCAGGAATGGGTCATTTACATTGCGGATGTGGCAATGAACCAGATCCATCCTCCTCAAGAAAAAGAATCAGTAGTCGACTTAGTGAGGAAGTTTATTCATGATCATCTTGGTGAGCAGCGTCTAACACGAGAAGACATTGCCAATTACGTTTATCTAAATCCAGACTATTTAACAAGGGTTTTCAAAAAACAAACAGGGTTATCGCTATCAGACTACTTGCAGCAGCAAAGGATTGAATATGCTAAAAAACTGTTAGTAGAAACAAGTTTACCAGTAAGTGAAGTAGCTTTATCAGCGGGGTATTCGAATTTTTCCTATTTTTCCACAATTTTTAAAAAGGCAACTAAATTAAATCCGATGGAGTATCGAAAATCGACAATTAGTTCGGAAAAGTCGTAATAATGAAAGTGGAATGTCGTATTTTTAGTAAGTGTTTTTTCACCCATCCTTTATACTAAAAACAGATAGTTGATAGCGTTTTCATTAAGCGCTATCAGCACATCAAAAGAGAATGAGGGGGAAAGAAAAAGTGAAGAGTTTTAAGGCTTTTATAAGGTTTTTAATGATCATCATGTCAGTCTTTTTAGTTTTGGCTGGCTGTAGTTCAAAGGAAAGTAGTACAAGTAAAAAGGATGGTACCAGTTCTAAGGATAAGCCATATGAAATTACGATGGCATATCTAAGTTTTACAAAAATAGATGACCTTCCTTTAGTTCAGGAAGAAATCAATAAAATTGTTAAAGAGAAAATTAATGCTACGGTTAAATTAGTGCCAATTAGTGGTTCTGCATGGGCACAGCAACAAAATTTAATGCTGACAAGCAATGAAAAGTTAGATTTGATTGTGTCTTCATCAAACTATGGGTACAGTACACAAGCAGCAAAAGGCCAATACCTTCCATTAGATGATTTACTTAAATCACATGGAAAAGGTATTTTAGAAGTAATGCCTAAACATCTTTTAGAAGGTAATAAAGTTAACGGTAAAATATATGGTGTTCCAAGTATGAGAGACTGGGGTTCCTATTATGGATATATTATGAGAAAGGATATAGTAGATAAATATAATATTGATCTTTCTCAAATTAAAACGTTTGCTGATTTGGAAAATGTATTTAAAACTGTCAAAGAAAAAGAACCGAATTTAACTCCAGTAGTGAACACATCAATGGGAACAGCGGTTGCTACTGCCATTGCAGCTGGAAAATTTGATGTGCTAGGGGACAATCTTGGAGTAGTATCATTTAAAGACGAGAAAGTTGTCAATATGTTTGAAGAACCTGAATATGTAGAAGCAGTTAAATTAGCAAGAAAATGGTTCCAATCAGGCTATATCATCAAGGATTCAGCAACATCAAAAGAAACTGCCGCTAGTATTGTAAAAGCAAATAAAGGATTTGGATATTTCGCTAAAATGAAGCCTGGTTTTGATGTGCAAGAGAAGGGAATAACAGGGCATGAAATGGTGTCAGTAAAATTGACAGATGTGTATTCATATACAGATGCGGCCACAGGCTTTAATATGTCTATTGCCAGAAACAGTGAAAACCCAGAAAAAGCAATGGAATTCATTAATTTACTTTACACTAATAAAGACATTATGAATTTATTAGATAATGGTATTGAAGGGAAACATTATGTAGTTAAGCCAGAAGGTGTGATTGCTCTGCCAGAAGGGGTAAAAGAATCTAAATATGTATTTGGGCAGTGGCAAATTGGTAATAACTTCTTAACTTATCCATGGGAAGGAAACCCTGCTAATTATTGGGATGTTATGAAAAAACATAACGATTCAGCTATTTTTTCTCCAGCATTTGGTTTTACATTCAACCCAGATCCTGTAAAAACGGAAATTGCAGCATCCACGAATGTACTAAATCAGTATAAGTTAGGTCTTGAATCAGGTACATTGGACCCAGATAAGAGTTTAGCTGAATTTAATAAGAAGCTTAAAGAATCCGGCTTAGGTAAAATTATTGCGGAAAAACAAAAGCAATATGATGAGTGGAAAAAGAAGCAATAAGGAACCGAGAACAGGAGAGCTAGTTGGATTGAAATGAACCTAAAAGTTAGACATGAATACTAGATAGCTTTCTTGGCATGAATCCGGTATTGAACCGGGATCATGCCTTTT
>NZ_JASATP010000047.1:0-42710 GCF_038440375.1 Bacillus sp. OTU530 | reverse complement strand
GCGTTTCGTAGCCTTCTCGGCCGCCCCAGAATACATAGTTTTCTGCCCCAAGCTCTTTTCCGATTTCAAGACCCTTTTTCACTTTCGCAGCAGCATAAGCAAACACATCTGCATTATTGGAAGTTGCTGCACCATGAACATATCTTGGATGCGTAAACGCATTCACTGTATTCCAAAGCAATTTTGTTTTGCTTGTTTTCATATAATCTTTAATCATCGCAACGATTGGATCAAGAGCATCATATGTTTCCTTTAGCGTATTTCCTTCAGGCGCGATATCGGAATCATGGAAGCAGAAGAAAGGCACATTTAGTTTCTCAAACAATTCAAATGCTGCTTCCACACGCGCTTTTGCCAAATCTAAGCCTTTATAATGATCCCAAGGGCGAATCATCGTTCCCGCACCGAATGGGTCTGTTCCGTCAGCAGCGAATGTATGCCAATACGCAACAGAAAAGCGCAGAATTTCCTCCATTGTTTTGCCATTGATTTTTTCTTCTGGATTGTAGTATTTAAATGAAAGCGGGTTTTTTGATGTTGGACCTTCATACTGGATTTGGTTAATATTCTGGAAATAAGTCATGTGAAAATTCCCCCTCTTTTGTTTTCATGTTATACATTCACGAATGATTTTCGTTGTTACCGTTTACAACAAGCTAAAGATAGACCCAGAAGAACAACTATGCACCAGTTCTCCCTCAGCTGTGTAACTTATGAAATGATTATATCACCACAAACTTTGTTTGTCCATCGGATAAACAAAGTTTGTGGTGATTAAAATTCATTCAAGAGAATAAAATCGCTATAATAAATGTAAGTCTATTTGTAGAACCCTTTACAAATGCTTAAAGAGCATTTTTCCAGTCAGCAGCGAATTTTTCCATCCCTTGATCTGTTAATGGATGTCTAGACAATTGCTCAATTACCTTAAATGGAACGGTTGCAATATGGGCTCCGGCCAAAGCTACACGCGTTACATGGTCTGGGTGACGAACAGATGCTGCAATGATTTGCGAATCTAAATTTTGGATACGGAACAATTCAGCAATTCGTGAAACAAGTTGTACACCGTCTTCGCTAATATCATCTAAACGGCCCAAGAATGGAGAAACATAGGTAGCACCAGCACGTGCTGCCAAAAGTGCTTGATTTACTGTAAAAATAAGAGTAACGTTTGTCTTTACACCTTTTTGTGTAAGATATCTGCATGCCTCTAATCCATCTAATGTCATTGGCAGTTTAATGGTAACATTCTTATCTCCACCATTAATTTTAATAAGTTCGTTTGCCTCAGCAATCATTTGATCAGCTGTTAGAGCGTTAGGAGTTACTTCGGCAGATACAGATTCAACCTCGGGAACAGCATTGAGGATTTCGGCAATACGATCTTCAAATTTCACGCCTTCTTTTGCTACTAATGAAGGGTTGGTTGTAACACCTGATAAAACTCCGACTTTATAGGCTTTTTTAATTTCATCTAAATTTGCAGTATCAATAAAAAATTTCATGTTCATTCTCCTCTATTTTTAAATTGAAATGTGTTTATCTATTTTTTTAACAGCATGTCCACCAAACTCATTTCTTAATGCAGCTACGACCTTTCCTGTAAAGGTGTCCTACTCCCAAACAGGACATATATTCAGTTATTGAAACGCTCTAAACCCTGAAAGTTTCAGCATAAGGTCTTCATAATCTTTCCTTTCCATATTCCCGAAGGATTGAGCTTCTAATTCATTAAACCTCTCTGCTAAACAATAGGCAATTAAATAAAGTGTTAATTGTTTTTTGCCTATTTCCTCCGGCGAATCACTTTTAACATGATGTGAAGATATAACTGCGTAAGCAAACTTTTCAGCATCAATCTTCATTTTCTTACCCTTATTATCCATTCGGCACTTCCCCTTTATTAAGCATTTCCAAGCTTTGAAAACATGCTTAAACACTTTTACATTGTTGATTTTTCCTTATTTTCTGTTTACACAACCTTTTGATGTTAAATAAATTTTTCTATCCTTCTATGTTGTAAGTTAAAATTTAATATCCACTCTCTCGATGAACACTACCTGCCTGTCTTCTCTCTCATTTCTAAGGCTTTGACAACTTCAGCATAGCGCTTTTCATCAAGTTCATAGAAGTTAATAATAATTAGTGCTACTGCTAATAATACAGCTGGAATGGCTGCCGTTGTAATTAATATCCCTGTTAAAGCATGTGGTGTTTGTACCTGATCGGCAACATAACCAAATTGCTGAAGAACCAAGCCTGGTACAATTCCACCTAAGGCCATTCCAAATTTAAAGAAGAAACCGATCATTGCATAAATTAATCCACCTAAGCGCTTACCTGTTTTGTAATCACCATACTCAATTGTCTCAGGAATAAGCGCCCACATAAATCCTCCGGCAATCAAACTGCCTGCTGCTGCTAATAAGCGTGCCGTTAAAATTAGTGGGATCGCTGTTGGTGGAATGACTAGTAAGGAAAGAGTTCCAACGATTGTTAAGGATAGTGATACTCTCATTAAATTCTTTTTTCCTAATTTCTTATTCAGAACAGGCAGGAATGGCAGGATAATGAGTGCTGGCAGGCTTCCTAACAATCCATACCATTTAACTAAATCAGGACGTCCTACATTATACGTTACATAATAAATTCCGACTGAATTACTAATGGAGTTAATCCCAAAGATAAGGATAAAAAATGTACAAAGAACGACAAGAGGACGATTTACTCTAAATTGTTCAAAAATATCCGCAAACTTAATTTTGCCGTGTACTTCTTTTATTTGCACACGTTCTTTTGTATTTCTAAAGCAGAAAAGTAATAACAGGGCACCAGCGATTCCCATAATGGTCATCGTAGCTTGCCAGCCTGTTGCCTTACTTGTTGATTCGCTAATTGCGCCAGCTAATAATGGAACACCAAAAGCAACAATTAAACCCCCAAGATTCGCAAAAACCATACGTACAGAGGTTAAATCAACTACTTCTTTACTGTCCCGTGTAATCGCTGATGTCAGTGCACCATATGGTACGTTAATACAGGTATAGAGTACTGATAAAGCAGTATAGGTAATATAAGCGTATACAAGTTTACCCGAGCCCGTGAAGTTTGGTGTTGTAAAACAGAGAATAGCTAATAATGCAAATGGTACAGCTCCAAATAAAAGATATGGTCTAAATTTACCGAACCTTGAATTCGTTTTATCTACAAGTGTTCCGATAAATGGGTCACTCAAAGCATCAATAGCGCGGACAATTAAAAACATTGTACCAGCAGCTGCAGCAGAAATGCCAAACACATCCGTGTAAAAGAAGAGAAGATAAGTTGAAACTGTTTGGTAAATTAAATTACATGCTAGGTCACCGGATGCGTAGCCGACTTTCTCTTTAAAGCGAATTTTCTCGCTTTGAACCTCACTATTATAAACTTCTTTTTTGGCTAGACTGCTCATATTCATCATCCCTTAAAACTTAGTAGTTATTATGTTTTTATTTAAAGATGCATGTATTGCCTCGATACAATCGCTTTCAAATTTTCAAACGGGGCTAACACCTTTAATCAAAAGTGAGCAAAAGTTAATGCGCTGTTTTTTTGGTTTTCTTCCAGCCATAACATATTTGTGATCCCTCATAGATAAGTAATATTTACCACCCGTAATTTCTCCTACAATAATCTAGTTTATCCCAACCTCTAACCAAGGATTTGTCGGGCAATAAATTAGCAAAGCCAAATCTTACTTAACCAGGAGCTGTGGCTTGTAGAAGAAGGCTTCCACCCGCCAGCCTCAAAATATGCAAGTAGCTTCTCCATTTTCCTTTACATAATTCTCTCCTAAGGATCTGTCGGGAATTCAAAGGATACTTTTCTAAATTATTAAAAAACAGCTGAAGCTTCCACACATTTTGCAAAGGTCCATACCGGCAGGTTTTTCTATAGGTGAACAATCGTTTCCATTCCAAATTGGCTCTGATTCATAGAAGATAAAAATATACCAATAAGCAACAGAGAAGCGCTATATTCCCTCATTGTTTTTCCTGCCGCTATTTCCTTCGGATTCCTAGTAATGAAACGCTAAGTCACTTTCTAATTATTTGTTTTAAAGTTGAACTTTGTTTTGTACTGGGCAAATAAACTAAAACTAATACCTCCTCCTTTTGTAAGTCGAAAACGGATACAAATATGGGTTTAGAAAGTGTTCACTTAGTTTATCCGATAGACAAACTAAGTTCGTAATCATATTAACACATTATTTTTCACGAGGCAATATAATATATCGGGACCAACTGCCCTTTTAATTGGTTACCAAATCGTACCTTCATGATTTCCATCGCTTATTCGTTTTGCTGCAGAATAGAGTTCTATTAATGATGTCAAGCTATTCTTCCCGTCAAATCGCTAAACAGTTCTCGGATTGCCACATGAAAGAAACGTTTTCACCGAGGCGTAAAAGGTTAATTTTAACACCATTCTTTGATGATACGGAGGACAGCCTTCCTGGATGAAGAGCTAAAAATATGTTGGGGTTCATCTCCTCAACAGCCAAATTCACAATTCGGATTAGGTGGTTGTCAAACTAAGAAATCACCAATGAATGCTTTACGATACATAGAGGAAAGATGAAAGTATATGTAAGGGATTATACGGAAGTTAAAGGTTTTATTTTCTGTTAAACAATTACATGAATAATCGATCAACAGGAAAAAAGGACACTTTTTTAGGCTTCTTGTTCAATTAAGGTGCCGTTAGTCGAATAGGATATTGAACCGAAGCTCTGTCCATTGCAAACTGTTAGAACATTCACTGTAATATTCCATGAATAATATCTCTAAAAAAGTTAGTTTATCGAGTGTACAAAGTTAACCGACTTCTGCTATACTAAATCTACAAGTTAGTTTATCGAGTGTACAAAGTTAACTAACTTCTTTCTATCCTAAATTTATAAGTATCTATACTATTTAACGGAGTGATATTATGGCAAAAAACTCAAAACCTAATGAACCTTTAGTTACACATATTTTTACGGCAGACCCTTCTGCACATGTCTTTGAAGGCAAGCTTTATATTTATCCTTCTCATGACCTCGATCATGATGAACCTTCAAATGATAATGGCGACCAATATAAGATGGAAGATTACCATGTCTTATCCATGGATGATGTAAACGCACCATGTGTGGACCACGGGGAAGTGCTTCACTTAAGAGATATTCCTTGGGCAAGTAAACAGCTTTGGGCACCCGATGCTGCTTACAAAAACAATACGTATTACTTATTTTTCCCGGCAAGGGATAAAGATGGTATTTTTAGGATTGGCGTTGCGACAAGCCCTAATCCTGCGGGACCTTTTACACCTGAGGAAAACTATATACCAGGTAGCTTCAGTATTGACCCAGCTGTGTTAGTGGATGATGATGATAGAGCATATGTTTATTTTGGCGGCCTTTGGGGAGGACAGTTGGAAAAATGGCAGACAGGAACTTTTAACCCAGATGCTGAAGGTCCAGCTCCAACAGAGCCAGCTTTAGGACCAAGAGTAGCTGAATTAAGCGACGACATGCTGACTTTTAAAAGTGAACCGCAGGAAATCTCAATTGTTGATGAAAACGGCGATCCGATTCTTGCAGGTGACGAAGACCAAAGATATTTTGAAGGTCCATGGGTTCATAAATACAATGGCGTCTACTATCTATCCTATTCTACGGGTACAACTCATAAAATTGTTTATGCTGTAAGTGAAAATCCACAAGGCCCATTTGTATTCAAAGGTACGATTCTTACTCCTGTAATCGGCTGGACCACACATCATTCGATTGTCCAGTTTAAGGATAAATGGTATCTGTTCTATCATGATTGCTCGTTATCAGATGGAGTGAACCATAAACGTTCTGTGAAATACACTGAACTAAAGTATAACGAAGATGGAACTATTCAAACTATTGACCCTTATGGAGAAAAATAATTAGGTTGACGGCTGACTCTCATTAGTGGGGTCAGCTTTTTTCATAAGCAGTTACTTTATAATTCCGATATCGTGAATATCAAAGTATAGTTGGTAAAGTTGACTTCCACTTTCAAAGTGGATACTCAAAAGTCTACAAAAGCGATAGGGGGCTCTTCTGTCGGAAAATAATAAACTTAAGAGAAAACTAAGCAGCAAATAAAAAGGAATCAGCCCCTTTTCTGTGAGTGCTGGTTGTGGTTACTACATTATACCTGAATACAGAGTTCTCTTATTTTATATGCACAAAAAAGGGGTGTCCCCAAAAGGTAGCACATAGCGCTACCCTTTGAGGACACCCTTCTTTTATTTTGTCTCAGTATTTAGCACTATAATTTCCGGCTGATTCTTACCTGGAATTAGAAAAGCCCTTATCCTTTACTAGGTCATACTAGTTATCTATATTCCCAATCAAACCTACAAAGCCATTAGCAAATTTCTTTAATTGGAGTCAGCTCAACCAGCCACTCTTGCTTTCATCTGCAACTTTTGAACCCGTTTAAAGCTATAGACCCCACCAGACATAAGAACGCATGAAATAGATACCGCACTAAAAAACGGGATGAGTCCGGGCACGTATAATAGCAGGAATACCGCAGCCGACAATCCTGCCAGCATAAACAACACCATATGAAAATTTAAAGCTCCCAATAAAAATGCGTATTTTAGATAATCAAATACCTTCAAATCATAATGTACATATACCGGAAAGAAGAATGATAGAAGGATCAGGTAAATGCATGCGATAATCAGCAGGAATATAGACATAACAAGCTGGATTATCCCTCCTGTATTTAACAAAAACTGAAAGTCTACATAAATCAGGGCACCCCCTACTGCTAATATGAGCCCTAAAATATTTGATTTTCGGAATTCATTTTTATATACAGTAAGAAATGTTCTCCAAATTGGTATGTCGATTTCCTTCATCAGCCATTTACGGACAATTGTGAATAAAGCCACAGTGGCAGGCATAAACCCAAACATAACCAATCCTGCTGCTGTAAAGAGAAACCACAATATGTTTACATAGGCCAGCTTCATAATCCACTCACATACCGTAAATAGTTTTCCTACTGATTTTCCAAACATGAATACCACCTCTTCCTGCTTCTTTCCAGCTGCCCTTTAGAAGGCAGCCGTTTTTTCGTTTTCCTCAAGCCACAGGATACTCGTTACACCACGCGGATAGTATTTGCTTCCCGCAATTTCACCCGATATAATTTGATCACTCCAGCTCCAGACGGATAATTCGGGATGAGTCAGCCATTCTACATGGGCTGCGTCTGCTCTTGCCCCTTTTTCATCCCATTTCCAGCCAAGAATCTCACGGGCGATAAATTGACATAAATAGATCTTGCTCAACCAAGAGTTGTTGCTTGTGGATGAAATCTTCCATCCACCATCTTCAAATAAGCAAACACCTTCTGTAAGCACTGTTTCAAGATGATTCTTGAGCGTACTGATATAAGCGCCGAAGCGTCCTGCTTCATCCAGAGCTTCTTTACAGTTTGTAAAATATGGGAAGATAAGCCCCTCAATTGCAGGAATAATTTTTGAGTCATTGCCTTCTCCAATAACAGCTGGAATATACCCTCCTTCTGTTACATGCTCCACAATCGTTTTGGCACATTTTTCGGCCTGTTCGCCTGCTTCCTTAGAAAGGTTAGCTCTATTATTTTCAGCAAACAGCTTTTCGAGTGCTACATAAGACGCCCAAATCTTCCCAGCTAAGTAAATGTTATTTCTTGCCTGACCAAGCGATACATCCAGACTGTCATATGTCGTAATTTCTGCTCCGCCCATAGCACGGGAGGAATCAAGACCCATAAGGCCATTACGCTTTTCAGGTTGTGGATGATCCCGGTTCAGCATACTTTCAAAGCAGCGCTCTACAATGTCCATGTTAGCTTTCAGCCACTCTGTATCTCCTGTCTGTTCCACATAAACAGCTGCACACAGAACCCAGTTTACCAGCTGCTCATGCGTCATATGTGAAAAGCATCCATCTAGTCCGTACAACTCATAAGATGAAAAATTAGGACGGGAAATCGTGTTTGCTACTCCCATATCATGAGTAAAACTGATGCCGCCTGGATATTCAGTATCATCCCCAGGGAAACGAACAGTATCTTCATAGCTGAAACGCTTAACAAACATATCCAATTCATTTTTAACGGTCCATGGGTTCATCTTTAATTCAAAGAAGAGCTGGTCAACAGTCAGATCAAAGGTATTCATCATTCGATATTCGCCTTCATTTACTACCCAAAATGGCTCACCTTCATGATCCAGCAGTTGTGTTGATCCGTAGTAGCTGCGAATTGAATGAATTAGCATAAATTTCTGATCGTCAGATAAATGACTAACCTCATTTACCAGCTCATTTACCTTCTTGGAGCGTTCTGCTATAGCATCAAAATTTTCAAGTGCATAAGCTGCAACTGACTCAATACTCCGAAAATACCTTGTATAATAATAGGAGGTGTCCATACCAGCAGTTACAAGGCCGCCTCTGTAAAAACAAACAGCAAACTGGTAGGTTCTGCGCTCACCTGCAGGTACATCCATAACAAGTGCTCCTAATGGCCCTAAACCAAACGTCCAGTTTTCCTCTTGAGGAGTAGTGAGTACATTTTCAAGACTGAAATGCATGGCAGACTTCACGTCGGGATTTTTAGATACAACCGCAGTAATTCTTCCTTGCCCTATACCAGAAAAGCCATCCATTGTATCATCTAATCTCCGCATAGAACTATACGGATCGCTTCCCTGGTAGCCAAAGAAAGCCCGGCGACTCTTTGGTCCATTCGTATTGTCAACTGTAAGCTCGGCCAGTACAGCCGGCATCAATATTCTTTTCATTTCTGTTTCGTCGGCCGTGGCTGGGTCCGGCACAGATTCAACCTGAGAATAAATCGTAAAGGTTAAATCACCAGCCTTCCATGTATCTGTCCCAAGCTGAAAGTCGCGTGTTACATTTCCCTTTGAAAAAGGGAAGATGATTTTTGGCTTATCAGGATCCGGATCCATGTTTTCGATATCGTACCTTTTGCTTTCATCATCATCCGAGGAAGTAAAGAATGGAAATGCTTCATATGTTCCTTCTTTTTCTAAAGATTCTGCTCCAATATAAACATTCTGCCGCGGGGAGCGTCCAAGCTCTAAATCAAGTCCTCCCCCTGCTCCGGGGAAGCCTAATGTAAAGCTTGCAAACGCTCCGAGCGGTGAATGATGTGCATTAAAAAACATATTTTTACTCATCTTCTCTCCCTCTCTTACTATCAATTTTCAACTATCAATTAACCCTTTACAGATCCAGATGCAATTCCTTCCACAATGCGGTTGCTCAGAACAAAGAACGCGATTAAAATTGGCAGAATGCTAATAACAAGCGTGGCGCCGATTGCTCCCCAATCTGTTGTATACTGCCCAATAAAGTTTTGGATACCAACTGTTAACGTTTTATACGAATCTGAACTGATAAATGTATTAACAAACACAAACTCATTCCAGTTATAAATCATGTTAATAATAGCTGCCGTAGCAATGACCGGCGAGGTCATCGGTAGTGTAATTTTAAAGAAAATATGATTAATGGATGCCCCGTCCATGACAGCTGCCTCCTCTACCTCACGAGGCAGGGCTTCGTAAAAGCCTAACAGAATCATGATTGTAATAGGAAGATTAAAAGCAGTGTAAGACAAAATGACAGACAACGGACTATCAATCAAATTGAATTGTGTGAATGTGCTAAACAAAGGAATCAGCGTTGAATGCACGGGAATCATTAACCCAACCATAAATAATCCTAGTACCAATTTACTGCCCTTCCAGTTCATTCTCGTAATAGCAAAGGTAACCATGCTTGCTAGTACAACAGTGAGAATGACAGCTGCAACTGTATAAACAACACTATTCATGAAATACTGGCTGATGTTTCCCTCCGTCCATACCTTTGCGTAGTTCTCCCATTTCGGATGCTCTGGCAAAGCGAACGGGGACATATTAAACACCTCCTGGTTATTCTTTAAGGAAAAAAGGAATAACCAGATGATAGGAAATATTTGAAAAACAGCTACAATCGCTAGAAATAAATATAGAATTCCATAGGCTGTACGATTCCAGAGTGAATGAGTACCGAAACTGCTTTGTTTCTCGGGCAAAATAACCGGACCCGCATTTTTTCTAACAGGCTGATTCATCTAAAAGCCTCCTCTCTATTAATACACATTTTCATCCGCTGCAGTAAACTTGCGAATGATCCAAGTAACAACAAGACAGATTACGAGCAAGAAGAAACCAATAGCGCTTCCATATCCAAAATCAAACTCTTTAAATGCTCGATGATACATGTAAGATGCCATAACCTCACTTGATCCGTTTGGTCCTCCATCTGTCATAACATAAATTAGATCGAAATATTTCAACGAACCAACAACTGCAAGTACAATCGTTACTTTTATTACATTCATGATTAAAGGGAGCTTGATTTTTAATGCAATTTGCCACGGTGTTGCACCGTCAATTCTGGCAGCCTCCAGCAAGGATTCAGGAATATTTTTCAATGCTGCATAATAGATTAATATATAGAAACCTGCATATTGCCAAATAATTGGAACGACAATGGCATATAGCGCAAGCTCAGGCTCTGCCAACCAGGCTGGCGGATTTTCGACTCCTAGAGAAACTAGAATAGTGTTTAAGATACCATTGCCCGGATGATAGATTTTAAGCCAAAGCTGTGCAATGGCAACGGAAGCCAGCAACATTGGAATCAAATAAATTTTTCTGAGCAAATCGGCACCTTTGATTTTACCTGCTAAAATGATGGAAATAAATAGATAGCCAATCAGACTTATTACTGAAAATACAGCGAGCATAAGAGAATGGTATGCTGTTTTCCAAAACATTTGATCTTTGATAAGAGCCATATAATTCTCAAGGCCGATAAATTCCTTCGCCCCAACCCCATTCCACTTCGTCATTCCAAAATACCCCGTTTGTACAATTGGAACATAAATCAAGGCAAGAACCAGGAATAATGCAGGTGCAATATAAAGAGCAATCACTTTTTTATTAGACATAACTTTATCCACTACATGTCACTCCTTTCAAACAGGAAAGATAGGAAAGGACATATCGATCATATTTGATATGTCCTTTTCTAAGAATTTGGGATTTTTTTATTTCCCTTCTTCCTTCTTCAGCGCTTCCTCATGTTTCTTAGCAAAGTCGCTTGGTTTCACTTCCTCGCCAAACAACGATTGGATTAGGTTTAGATGAGTTTCCGCTACAGAAGCACTCATTTGGACATCCGCAAACAATGTTAGATTGCTTGCATTATTTAATTCGTTCAACACATCAACGTATAGCTGAGGTAACTTAACCTTTGTCGTATCTACCTTTGTCGCTGGAATTACACCTGCTTTTTCAACAGACTGTTCTCCCCACTTTTCAACAAAGAACTTAACAAATTCTTTTGCCTCATCCTTTACTTTTGAGTTTTCAGCAACGAATAATCCTACACCAGGTCCGCCAACCCAGCTGTTGATATCGCCTTTTCCTCCCTCAACAGTAGGGAATTTAAAGAATCCTACATTATCACGGAAATCTTTTGGAATTTCTTCATTTGTTGTAAAGTTTGGCAGCTCCCATGTTCCCATTAAATACATAGCAGCCTTTCCATTTAAGAACTCAGATTTTCCTTCGTCATTAGAAAGACCATTAAAGCCTTTGTTGAATGCGCTTTCTTTTACCAGCTTTTGAACTTCATCAGCAGCAGAAACAAGTGCTGGATCTTCGAAAGAGCCAGAGCGGTTAATCGCCTTGTTTAATACCTCTGGTCCGCCAATTCTGTCAGCCAAGTACATATACCATAGTGAGCCTGTCCATCTGTCTTTGTTTCCAAGTGCGATTGGAGCAACACCATTCTTTTCAAGTGTTTGTACTACGTTTTGGAACTCGCTATATGTTTTCGGTACTTCTAGATTGTATTTTTCAAAAATTTGTTTGTTGTAATAAATTGGTGCAATGTTCAATTCAAGCGGTAAGCCGTATGTTTTTCCATTAGTTGCGTAAGCTTCAGTTGTACCTTTTATGAAGGAATCCTGCAGACCATCCTGTAGAACATCATCAAGTGATGCAAACAACTTACCTTCTACGAATGGCTTCATATAGCCTGCTGCCCAAGTAAATCCTACATCCGGTAATTCATTAGAGGAAGAAAGAACCTTGATTTTGTTTTTATACTGCTCGTTCTCAAGAACCTCTACCTCAACTTTCACATCTTTGTGTTCTGCTTCAAATTGTTTAATGATATCAGTTACAATCATGTTTTGCTGTTTGGAGCTTCCCTGCGGCCAAAGGTGCATGAATTTTATCGTTTTCTTGGAACCGCTTTCTCCAGAGGCCTCTTCTGAATTGCCTGAACAGCCAGTGAGTATAACTGTAAGCAATAACACAAAAGCAAGCAACGTTGTATACGCTTTCTTAAACATTTCCAATCCCCCTATTTATGTTCTGTTTTACAATTACATTCTAGCATCTAACAAAAGAAGCGGTTAGATAACTACGGTTGGGAAAAATGCTACTATTTTTAGTTGAATGTATGCGCTTTCCTATCTGTTCCCAATCCCCCTTATTTATGTTTTGCTTTACAATTACATTCTAACACCTAACAAAAGAAGCGGTTAGATAACTACGATTGGGAAAAATGCCACTATTTTTAGTTGAATGTATGCGCTTTCTTTTGTGCATTCCGATCCTCTACTTATTTTTGTCTTATAATTACATGCTAGTATTAAAGAAAGCCCGCCGATTGACGAGCCTTGCTCTTGGGTGAAGACAGGGGCGTAGCCCTGCTTATACTGTATTCCTAACGCCGAATTGTCTTCTAGCTAGAAATTTATACTTTCTTAAAGTGTAAAAAAAGCGGTTATCTAACCGCGATTGGAAAAAATACTACTATTTTTAGATAGCCGAATCCTCCAGTTCAGCCATCTTTCTGTATTTGCTCGGTGTAATGCCTTCATATTCTTTAAATAGTTTAATAAAATATTTAGCTGTCTGATATCCTGTCTCCTGTGCAACTTCTTCTATCGGTAAATTTGTGGTTAGCAATAGTTTTTTAGCGGTCTGCAGCCTTTTTCTCGTTAAATATTCACTAAATGTTAAGCGGGTCTGTTCCTTAAAGAGTACGCTAAAGTAGCTTGGGTTTAAATGAACCGTACCTGCTACATCCTTTAAGCTGATCTGCCGGCTAAGGTTGTTATTGACATATTGAAGAGCCTCCTTGATAGGAGATTTGGAGGTTTGGCTGCTTTCAATATTAAGAAGCTTTAGATCCGCCACCTTTTCGATGTAATCTGCCCTTTCGATGCTTGCCTCCGTTTCCAAAGCTTGTTCTACAGCCTCAATCAGCTTTTGCTTGCTCACTGGTTTAAGTAAATAATTAATCACTCCCAGACGAATTGCTTCCTGGGCATATTCAAAATTAGGATAGCCTGAAACAATAATAACGACAGGCTTATTCCCTTTCTCCTTTACGGCTTTTAACAATGCTAATCCTGTCATCTCAGGCATATTTACATCTGTAATTAGCAAATGAACCTTTGTTTTTTGGAATACTTCTAAGGCTTCATCACCATCTGCAGCACTTAGCACCTCATATTTACCCTGCGACCATCTCTCCAGTGTTTTTTTCAATCCCTGCCTAGTAATCTGCTCATCATCAACAATTAAAATCGTTTTAGTTTCCATACTAATCAAGCTCCTTTGCTGGGGATCTCAAATGTCACTTCTGTACCTTTGCCTTGGTCACTTTTCACTGTTAGGGTAGCTAAACTCTGCTTCTCATAAAACAAGCTGAGTCTTTTATTGACATTAGCCAGTCCTATCCCCATCCCTTTAGACGAGGCGACATCTCCCCTTTCGATAGATTCATTTATAGCACAAAGAGTTTCTTGATCAATTCCAACCCCGTTATCGCTTACGGTTATAACTAGATTTGGAGAATTTTCCGCTTTTTTGACTTTTATAGACACTGCCCCCTGCTTCCGCTGGTTCCCGATTCCGTGCAAAATTGCATTTTCCACCAATGGCTGAATAATTAATTTAGGAATTTTTGTATCTAGACAATCCTCCTGTACCGATACATCCCAAAGCAGCCTATCGCCCATCCTCATTTTCATAATCTGTAAATACCGTTCAATATGCTCAAGAGCCTCACGAATTGTTACTGGATCCTTTTCCTTGCCTGTTTTGCCGATGGTATAACGGAAAAACTCTGACATTGCGATTACCTGATTCGCAAGTTCTTCCTCTCCTTTGTCTTCTAAGGACCAATACAAAGCATTCAAGGTGTTATACAGAAAATGCGGATCAATTTGTGCCTGTAATGCTTTTAGCTCCGCACGGCTATGAAGTAATTCTTTTTCGTACACCTGCTGGATTAAATGATTTGTATTTTCTACCATCTGGTTATACGTATTATTTAAGTCAACAATTTCATTAATTGATGAAATATGTGGATTCGGTTTTAACTCATCCATCTTGGCATTTTTCATTGTATTGGTTAGTTTAATAATAGGTCGGGTAATTATCGTTGATAGGAATATAGAAGATATCAGAAAAATAATAAATCCAATAGCTCCTGAAATCAGGATGGATGTGCGAACAACTGATACCCCTTCCATCAAAAGACTCACAGGCTTAAGAATGACAAGAGTCCAGCCCGTCACATCGGATTTCTCTTTTACAATTAAATATTTCGTCTGATTTATTACAACATTTTTTGTATCTTCTTTTAAAATTTGTTGTGTATTCCCTTTATAATTTGAGGTTATCGCACTATAATCCCGATCTAACAACATCATATATTCCTTTGCTTTATGATCCAGACTGTTATCCTTCACTTGAAAATAACTATTATTAATCCGAACCAATAAATAGCCGCCGCCTGAAAAAGAGCGCTCCATTAAGGTTACTTTACGGATAGCAAACGAATACTCCCGATCATTTGGGTCATTCCCAATCCATACGAGCCTGCCCTTTTCCCGATTTGCCTTCTGTATCCACACCGGGTCTACCTTTTCAAAAATATTCACATTGTCAGATGGATAGATTCTTTCTCCATTAACAGTGTATAAATTAAATGAAGAAATTGCATTGGAATAAGCATGAAAATTATTAATCACCCTAATTAGCGATTCCCTCTGCGGCACACTTACACTCTTTCCATCCACGACATCAGTCAGTAACTGTTGAACTGTATTGTTTGTAGCTACCTGATTTGTTAATGTATCAATTTGTTTATAAAGCGTTTCCATTCTACCGTTCGCTTCAACAGCTGTTTGCTGCATTTGCTTTTCTGCATTGTTTCTCATCAGGGCTCCAAGCTGATTGAACATCAAACTGCCCACGATTGACAAGACTATCATCATTACGACTAAATAAATCGCTAATATTTGGTTACGCAGCGTATTATATTTCTTAAATCTTGTCCCTAACATAACGATCACCCATCCCGGAAGTAAGTTATTTCAGATTGCTATATTCTACAAGTTATGATGGTTCTCTGGAATGAGATATTATAAACGTATTAGTTTATAATAAACTAGACCTTTTAATTCTATTAATTGAAAAACGTGCTGGAGCATGATCATCTCCAACACATTTTTTAATTTATATTATTAATCGATATTTTACACTGTTATTGTTAATAAAACACGCAGCATTTTGTTACATTTACCAGGGAATTTTAAAAATTCTTACAGTCAATTTTATTTTAAGTTGCAATATACGGTGGTCTTCTGTAAGAAAATTTCTTATAGAAGATGAAAAAAGTATATTTTCTCAGTACTACTTCCCTAACGTCAAGAAAAGGATTTTTCTGTGTAGAACATACGGAGTTCGTAAACTAATAATAACACTGATATCTTTGTTTGTCCAACGAATAAACTAATAGAACTGTAAGAAAACACCTTCTCATGTGCAGGAATCTTTCTACAACTTTAAAAGCCTGTGGAGAATGTCTTCTCCACAGGCTTTTAAAGTTGTAAGAAAATACCAATTTTCAGATAGATCCCATTTGTTTTGGTTTTATCAAAGAAAAGCTACGTCCGTATTATGGTAAAACAATGTTGCCAAAATCAAACAAGGCTGTGTTGATAAGGTCGTCGTTTGTTTATTTCACTGTATTACGAAGCGTGCCGATACCTTCAACTGTCACCTCAACAACATCCCCTTGCTTCAGAAAGCCGGGTTCCTTCATTCCCTTCGCAACTCCTGCCGGTGTACCAGTTGCGATAATATCTCCTGGTTCTAATGTCATACCTTGACTTAAAACAGAGATAATCGTTGGAATATCAAAAATCATATTGGATGTATTGGACGATTGACGTACTTCACCGTTTACCCTCGTCTCAATTCCTAAACAGCTCGGCTGATTAATGGCTGATGCATGAACAAGGAACGGTCCCGTTGGACAAAAAGTATCGAAGCTTTTGCCAAGGAAAAACTGTTTATGCCGGCTTTGAATATCACGTGCTGTAATATCATTAATAATCGTATATCCGAACACATAGTCAAATGCGCTCTCTGGAGAAATAGCTTTCCCTTTTTTCCCGATTACAACAGCAAGCTCTCCTTCATAATCTAACTCATTGGTGATATTCGGATAACTGTGTATGAGCTCATCCTGACCAATGACAGTTGTGGGAGCTTTCGTAAAAAAGAGCGGATACTCTGGAATATCCTCTTTTCCACCCATCTCAATTACGTGTTCACTATAGTTTTTCCCTATGCAAGTCACATTTTTCCTTGGTCTTGGAATGGGTGCAAGCAGCTTCACATCAGACAGTGGATATAAACCTGGTGCCTGCCCCTGCTCTCTTGCCCATTTCACAACATCTGATACTTGCTGGAGGAACAGCTCTCCCTGCTCCATACACTCAATCATTGTAATAGGAATTATCGCCTTTCCTATCATCGCTTTCTGTGCCTCACGCAGGTGTAAAACGGACGCGGATCGCTCATCCACAACACCAACAAATACCTTTTCCTCTCTCTTTGCCGTTACGAACTTCATCCCTTCACACCCCATCTAAAACTTTACCACACATTACATTCGAAAAAGAGCAGAGAAATTCCTTCTTCTTTCGGCGAAAAATTACAAACTTCAACTTTTCTCAATTCTAATATCACCATACATTGGAGTAAAGTGTAGAATTCTCTCTTCTTTTATCGAAACCATTTCTTTTTTATAGTACTTTTGTATAATATGAGTTACATACAGATTGTGGCAGTTGTTGTGAAAACTGATAGAGACGGAGCAGAGGCTATGTTTGAACAAGCAATCGAAAAGAAACGAGAAGAAATGAAGTATTTTGTACAACGGTATGGAATTACCGCAAAGAAAACGGTACATTGCAGCCAGGAGCTGGACAAGCTATTAAACATACTTCTGTTTTTGCAATGCAGCCGCAAGTTAGGGAGCTAACAAATACAGGACATGCCTCTATGGGGCATGTCTTTTTGTTACATTGTAAGAAAGTATAAATTTCCAGCTAAAGACGAATTCGACGTATTAGAAAGTTTTAGGAACAAAGTACAAGAGCAGCTACACTCTGTCTTCGCCTAACGGCTTGTCAATCAGCGATTTTTCTTTTATCTAAAAAATTTTTAGACACATTCTTGGATAAATGTCCATATAATAAGCATAAGAATCTGTAAGAAGGGTGTTTTTTCATGCCTGCTATCGTAGGACACATCAACGTTGTAAATATTGGGTCTAGCGGCGTCTTTCATATTGGCGATGTCTTTGCGATTCGTCCCATTAGCTATTCAAGAACGTTTGCGGGAGCAGGGTCATTTAATGTCGGAGAAACAGTAAACGTTTATAATTATGAGAACTCTACAAATGTAAACGACCAAGACGTTATAGATCAGCCTATATCGTTAACCTATTAAGAACATGCCTAGCCCTGAAGAAAACATACAGTTCGTACGAGGCTGCTTATAGAGTCTTTCTGTATGTTCTTCGCAGCAAAAAGATCTTCTCTATTTTTATGGTGAAGGTACTTTACAAAAGGGAGTTAGGCGGACTTTAGTATCTGATACATCCTTATTTCTAAAAGGAGAGTGATCTGCTTGAACTTCTATGTAAATCAAAGCATTATCATTCATAATCTTCGAGTAGGGAGTATTACGACCTCTTCTGTATTTCAGATTGGCAGTACCGGAACGATTAAGGCACTTTCCAAGTTTTCCAACACTGGCGCATTTACAGAACCTGCACGTCCGTTAAAAGCAAGGGGACAAATCATTTCATCTACCAATTCCTAAGCCTCTTAAAGAAAACTCGCCGATCAGCGAGACAGAAGCACAGTTGCACTTACACTTTATCCTTAAAATTTTCGACTGCGTCGGATTCTCTTCCAGTTGGAAATTTATATGTTCTCACAGTGTGAAATAGGGATTTAAACCTTTAATCCTCCCCTCTTAGAGTAAAGGAGGCTATGATTATGACCCAAGATTGGCTTACTTACTTACAACAGCTATATAACACCATTCAATTACAGCAGCAGCAGCTCCAGCGTCTTGAAGAAACTGTTGAAAGACTAACAGCAGAGCTGGAAAATTTCAAACGGAATCCTCCCCAGTCCATCGGCAAGATAGAATATAAATTTGATCAGCTAAAGGTTGAAAACTTAAATGGTACTTTAAATATCGGACTTAATCCATTTAACAGCAACGGGAACGCAATTGAAGATTTTGATATAGAGACGGAAACACTTAAGGTGAATCCTGAAACAAAGGTAAATCCAGATTTTTATCAGGATGTTTTGCAGCAAGTTACACGTTATTTAAATGAGGGTGCTTACAGCCGCATCGTTGAAATGGAAACAGAGCAGGGTACAGCTCTCGATGATACGTATCGGCAAATGATGATTGACGATATTCAAAAGCAAATGGAGCATCGATTACCGTATTATTTATCCCAAGTGGAACCATATCCAGAAATCACCTCTAATCCGCAATATATGAAGGAGATTATTGTCCAAAATATGAAGCAAGACATTGATAAAGCATTCCTCGCCTTTATTCAGAATATGCCCCATCATATCCAAAAGGAGTGGTAAAGGGTGAATTTTACCGTTGTGAATCATGAAATTAAAGTTGGACGCATCAAGTCAGCTGGTGTATCAAGCTCTGCATTATTTCTCATTGGAGATGCCACTTTTTTAATCCTGACCTCCATCCTAGATACACCTCCAGAATCGCTTGCAGCTGGACCATTCGTTCCTCTTGTTTTCAATGTGCCAGGAACTCCAGCGTAAGAGAGGAAGATACTATGCTTCGTCATGTTTCTATTGTGAATCAGATTAATGTTATTTCCATGGGGATAGACGGCGTTTTGCAAATCGGTGATTCTAATATGATAGCATCACGAAACCGTGACATTTTGGTGCAGCGCGAGGAGTCATTCTATTTAGCACAAGAAGGTTCTTTCGAGAAATATGTAATGTTCACAGATACAGAAATAACTATACCAACGAGACAAACTTCTGTCCGTATGCATGTCGTAAACACCAATCCATTTGTATGCGTTGATCGTGTTGAAATAATAAGTTTACTGAGTAGCGGTATCATTCACATTGGCTCTACTGACTACGTGTTTAATAATTCTCGCATTTTGCAAATCAGACAATTCATTTCGGAGGATCCATTTGAAGAAACACCTTCTGAGCGTTCCCTCATACCTTAAATAATAGGAAACCGTTATTACAAGAAAAAAGAGGCTGGTGAGCGGAAAATGCCTTCTTTCGTAGGCAATTTAGTTGTACAAAACAGTAATGGCTCCTTTAATTTAGGAGACTTTTATAATGTTTCTCCAAAGGAAAATGCTAAAGCATATAATGGATCAGGCGCTTCCAATGTCGGCTTTGTTGTGAACACATTTAACGGGATAAACGCTACAAATACATTTGATCCAGATGTGAATGACCAAAACCAAATCGGTACTGCATAAACAAACCAAACAGACACAGTCCTTTCCAAAAAGCAAAAAAGGAAGGCAGCTACCTTCCTTTTTGCTTTCTTTCATTTGATTTCCGTATGCGTACTTGCTTTGTAGCAGGCTGCTTTCGAATCCATTTCAAAAATGACGAAATTTTTTCATCATCTTGTAAGGATGCAATGGTATATAAACGAATCGCAAGCTCTTCATTGGTGTATAGCGCATGAATTTGCTTATGACAAGCTATACATACATTTGCAGTCGGAAGAAAGGTTCCACCAAGCTCCTTTGGTGTTAAATGGTGCACTGTCAGCTCTAAATCATCCCTGCCGCACAGCTCACATGTTCCAATCAGCTTTTTTCCCATTATGCTCACTCGCCTGTTACTTACTATATTTCTAGTATGTGGCTGCCATCAAAAAAGTATAAATATTTTTCCTTTACACGTTTTCCATAGCTTTTCTCGAGTGCCTGACTGTACATTTCAAGCTGCAAACGATAGCGATTTTCCAAAACAGGCCGTGCCTGCTCAAATCCGCCAGGGAAACGCTCCGAAATACTATCTGTTTTAAAGTCAATTAAAATAATACCGTCTGGCTCCTCAATGAGACAGTCGATAATCCCTTGTACGAGGACAAGCTCCTCGTCCTCTCCATGCCAATCCTGATAGGCGGATGATGCCGGAATCATCATCATAAACGGTACCTCGCGTTCTGCCAGCTCTGCCTGCATCGTCCGCTTTCCTAGCTGCGTTTGGAAAAACGCCACAATCTCTTCGACTACAATGCTTTCCGCCTGCTCGTACGTTAATAATTCCTTATTCACCATGTCAGCAAGCTGCTCCTGAATGCTTAATTCAGTAACCGGCTTTGTCCAATCTACATGTTGCATCACCGCATGAACAGCAGTTCCACGTTCCGCCGGTGTAAGACCTTTTCGCTCCATAAAACGCGGGCGCTTCTCAATCTGAGAACGGAAACCAGACAGAAAAGCTGTATCGCTTTCTTCATCCGCTTGATAATTACGCTTAATCTCAGAAACAGACTGCTTGGCGCGGTGGGTTGTAGCCGCTTCAAAGCTATACTGCCATGTGAGAATTTGCGTCACCTCATCCTTTTTCTCCGTCTCCACAGGCGCTGTTCGTTGCTCATATAAAGCTTGCACCAGCTCCTGCTTTTCCTCCTGCAGCTGCTGCTCTTCTCGGAGATCCGCCGCTTCAATCTGCCTCATCGCCCAACTCGCAGGATATTCATAGATTTCTGCTGGTATAGACGCACCGAGTGCCTCCTCCATAGATATGCTGCCTTTATGCCTCATTAACGCAGGACCAAGCCAATCTATATAAGAAGCGGCCTGCGCTCTCATATGGTCAGGTAATAACCAAGCATCGTAATCTCGCGCCTCTGTCCATTTTGAAAGTGCGGCACTTGCATCCTTCACTGTTCCGATTAAAATAAGCTTTTCCTTCGCACGCGTCAAGGCAACATAGAGAACACGCATTTCCTCTGCGATGAGCTCCATTTTCATCTTTCGTTTTATCGCAATTTGCGAAATTGTTGCGTACTTAATGCGCTTTTGTGGATCAATAAACGGAGAACCAAATCCTAAATCCTTATGAAGTAAAAACTTTTTATTTAAGTCCTGCATATTAAAGCGTCGGCCTAAGCCGGCAACAAAAACAACCGGGAACTCAAGACCTTTGCTTTTATGAATTGTCATAATACGTACAACATCCTCCTGCTCACCAAGCGCCCGCGCCGTTCCCATGTCATCGCCGCGCTCTAGGATACGCTCAATAAATCGGAGAAAGCGGAATAATCCGCGAAATGATGTAGCTTCATATTGCCGTGCCCTGTCATACAGGACGCGTAAATTAGCCTGACGCTGCTTGCCGCCTGGCAGACCACTCACAAAATCATAATAGCCCGTTTCACGATATACCTTCCAAATCAGATCCGAAAGCGGCTGCTGCGTAGCAAAACTGCGCCAACGCTGTACATTGTCAAAGAAGGAGGACAGCTTTTTACGAAGTGCTGCACTCCCATCCCGCTCAGCCTGCAAGAAGCTGCGCATCGCTTGATAGAAAGAACCTTTCTTTGCATGAATACGCAAAACAGCTAATTCCTCGTCTGTTGCCCCGACAAGCGGGGAGCGAAGAACAGCTGCGAGCGGGATATCCTGCGCTGGATTGTCAATAACACGAAGCACATTCAGCATAACACTTACTTCTGTTGCCTCGAAATATCCACTGGAAAGTTCTGCGTACACCGGAATACCCGAACGTTTAAATTCCTCCGTCATTTGCGGGGCAGTTGTCATCGAGCGAAGCAAAATGACAAAATCACGGTAGGAAACAGGACGCATCGCATTATGTTTTCGGTCGTACACCTCATAACCGGAGCTGACCATCTCTTTTATTCTTGCTGCAATCAAGCGTGCCTCCATTTGTGCCGCTTCCAAATCCATTGCTTCTTCGGCGTCTGCCTCTTCCTCGCCCGTCATTTCCTTCGTATTTTGATTTACAATCAGAAATTCAGCTGCAGTATCTGCTCCCTCTGGATAAGCTGCGCCAAGCTTTAATTCAGCATCTTTGTCATAGTCAAGATCACCAACTGCTTCACCCATAATTTGCTTAAACACAAAGTTTGTTCCATCAAGCACTTCAGAACGGCTCCGGAAGTTTTTAGCCAAATCAATACGCATGCCGCCATTCATACCATCTGGCGTAAAGCGCCTGTATTTCCCAAGAAACAAACCTGGCTCCGCAAGACGAAAGCGGTATACCGATTGCTTCACGTCTCCAACCATAAACAAATTGCCCGCCGCTTCTGTTTCCTTCGTTACCAGCCGCAAAATCGACTCTTGTACAAAGTTAACGTCCTGATACTCATCGATAAGCACCTCTGCAAACTTATCGCGATATTGCAGCGCCACAGCGGATGGTCTCAGCTCTTCTGCAGCTGTATCCTCCGCTAAAACCGCAAGACAGAGATGCTCTAAATCTGTAAAATCAACCATGCTTTTCTCACGCTTTACTGCTTGAAAACGAACAGAAAACTCCTTCACAAGGTGAATGAGCGTCTGCAGCACATAATGCATACGAGATAAATCCTTTACATAATTCTCTGGTAAACGGCTAAACAGCTCCTCCTGCAGCTTACCGATGTCATCCTTCACCTTTTTACGCAGCTTATCTGCTTTCTCAATTAAATCAGCATTGTAGTCAGCTTTTTTAATACGCTTAAATGTTTTCCATTCAATCTCCTGCATCGCACCATACAGCGTTTGCCAGGAGGTATGAGCCGCTGCTAACAGCCTTTCCAACAGGCTGAGGTCGCTCTCAAATGCCTCGATTTTCGGCGCAGGACCATCGGGCAGCTGAGAAAGTCGAATGGCTTTTTGCGTATATTGCTTTGCTCCTTCGAGCCGAAGGATAACATCCTGAAGCAAATACTGCGTATATGGTAAATCATCAATACTTTTTCCTTCCACATCATAAAATGCAACAAGCTTGTCCAGCCACTTCTCCGGATTAGGGTGTGCCCCCGCTTCAGTATAAAGCTTTAAAATCATATCCTGTAAATCGCTGTCACTTCTATCCCCTGTATAACGGTCCACTAAATCAAAAAACGCTTCATTTCCATCTAGACCGTATTCCTCCTCGAGGATATCGTTCATCACTTCTTCTTTTAGCAATTCAATTTCCGTTTCATTGGCAATCCGAAAGCTTGGATCAATATCAAGCATATAGTAATATGTTCGAATTACCTGTAAACAAAAGGAGTGAATCGTAGAGATGGATGCACGGCTAAGCAGGCTGAGCTGCCTGCGTAAATGCTGTGATGAAGGGTCATTCGTCAGCTCTTTGTCCAATGCCTCGCCAATTCGGTTTTTCATTTCCTGTGCTGAGGCATTCGTGAATGTCACAACGAGCAACCGGTCCACATCAATCGGGTTATCAGGAGAAATAATTTTTCGGATGATGCGCTCTACAAGAACAGCCGTTTTTCCTGAGCCAGCCGCTGCTGCAACTAGAATATCACGGCCGCTCGCCGCAATTGCCTTCCACTGATCATCCGTCCATTGGCTATTAGGCGGCTTTGCTAGAATAGAATCTATCATTCTGGTTCAACCTCCTCCCTCATTTTCTGTAGGGCTTCGTTCCCTTTCATCGGTCTTAATACCCGATATTGATTATCTCCGAGCGATTCATCAAATTGACAAACCGCTTTAAATTGACAAAATGTACAGGCTATTTTTTTATCCATTTTATAAGGAGCTATATCAATCTCTCCTTCTGCGATACGTGTTCCGGTACTCTCAAATGTCCGGCGAACATAAGACCTGAGCACTTGAAAATCCTCTTCGCTCGCTACCGACGAATTGGATGTAAATCCGCCACCCTTTTTGAAGCCTGCAGATATAATATGGGACGAGCTGGTTTCTTCTAAATTTTTATCCATCAACGTAACAATATCGGTATCTCCAAGTAAAAGTCCCTTCATTTTAAACTTCTTCATCATTTCCTGCTCAATCTCTGCCTCTGACAAAGAACGCTTCAAATCGATAAGCGGGTTATGGATATGAAAATACAATACGCCCGCCGGTGAGACTTCTTCTCCCTTTCCAACCCACTTGCTGGCATTTTCAACAACAACATCCAAATAGGTAAGCATTTGCAGCGCCAGCCCGTAATATACCTCTGTTACATCAAGAGCTTTCGCGCTCGACTTATAATCAATAATCCGTAAAAATGTGCCCTTTTCATGCTTAGCTTTATCCACACGATCAATCCGTCCGACAACCTTCATTTTTGTACCGCCAGGCAGCTCGAATTGAAGCGGCGGCAAAGCTTCCTCTCCAATGCCAAACGGAATTTCAAGCCCAACCGGCACAAACCCGCTCGCCTTTGCATGCTCACTTAAGATAAGAGAGGTGCGAAATAAAATATGCTGCAGCTTCCGCTTGAGATAATGATGGCGGTTGGAACTTAATAAGATTTCCTTTTGCAAAAGCGGCGCAAGCTCTTCTATCGCATCTGCCGCCAAATACTCGCACCCGCGTCTATCTAAATCCTGCCACGTCTTGTTCTCTTTTTCCAGCTTATCAGCAATATGCTTTAAAGCTGCATGGAATAATTGCCCGATATCCGGAGCATCGAGCTTAAAAATGTCGCGCTCCCTTAGTAACAAGCCGTGCTGGATGAAATGCGCATAGGAGCAGCGCTGAAACAGCTCAATACGCGAAACACTTCCTTGCACTGTTTCCCCATACAATTCTTGGCTTACACGTTCTGTTAACTTGCGGGCCTTATTTTCATAAAACAGGCTGCTGAGCACCAGCTTGCTTCTCCCGCTCCAAGCTGGTGATGTAATATAAAAATTGTACACATCCCACCAAAATGACAAATTGCTTTCATAGCCGTACCGTTTCCAATGCTGCAGCTGCTGCGTTAAGTATGACAATGTAACTGACGGCGTTGCAACAAATGAAAGCTGCTTCTCTAGCGTTATATCATTCACATCATTCGTTACAAACACTTCCTGCGCACGCGGAAACATTGCTTTGAGTCTTTTAAACAACGAGGACGGCAGCAGCGTTTTCCCTTCTTCATCAGCTAACGGACAGCATACATATAACCGCTCCGATGATCTCGTCAGCGTATGGTACAATACAAACTGCTCTTCTAACAGCTTTTGACGGCTCGTTGCCGCAAGCTCGATACCTGCTGTAAACAGCATCTCCCGCTCTTCGTCTGATATAACACCCTCATCGCTTGGTGCTGATGGAATCACACCCTCATTTGCTCCGATGACGAATACAGCGCGCACATTGGCCAGACGGGAGCGATCGATATTTGCGACGAGCACCTGATCAAGCGATGGCGGGATATTTGCAAACTGAAGCGCCTCTAACCCTGCTGTAATGACCTTGATGAACATATCACGGGACAGCTTTTCTTCCCCAAGCATTTCCACACATTTATCAAGCAAATCGATAACCTCTTGCCACACTTGGTCATGGTCATTCGCAAACAGAAGATTTCCTTCCTCTTCCTCCTTCAGCCGAAGTGCATCCAATTTTTTCGGAATTTTTAGCTCATCTAAAAATAAATACAGCGCTTCGCACATTTGCATCGTTGTTTTTGCACGTTTGAAGCGGTTTTGCAGCTGAAGAAGAGGTTTTGCGATTAACGTCCGCATTTCGTTCAGCTTTTCTTCAATCTCCCGTTCACTATCTGTTTGCCTCTCTGTATAATGTTCCAAAGACCGATAGCGGCGGTATGTCCATCGCTCTGAAGATGTCCACTTCTTCCCTTGTATACCATAGGAGAGACAATAATTTTCAAACTCATCCATGTCCTCGCGCAGCTTGTTCTTTTCCTCTCCCAGCGGGTACAACAGCTCAGTTTTCACGCAGCGGAATATTGCATCGTATCGCCAATTTCCAGTTATCACCTCAAGCGCAGAACGAATCAGCTCAATAAGCGGATGATGCAGCATCGCTCGTTTCTCATCAATAAAATAAGGAATATTGTAATCTGGGAAAATCGTTTTTAGTACGTCATAATAGCTATGGCCATTTCGTACCATAACAGCTATGTCCCGATAGCGATAGCCGTTTTCACGAACGAGACGGCGAATTTCCCGTGCGACGGCTTCTGCCTCCGCACGGCGGTTGGCGGCAGAATATAATGCAACATCTGGCTCTTGTCCGAAATACTTGTAAGGCCGCGTATCAAAATACTTCTCTAGGTGAGCTAAAGACTCACTTTTCACAAAGCGCTTTTGCTCCTGCAGCAGCACATGCTCCTGCATTGCAATGCCAGATTCCTTTGCCATACGCCCAAGCTTTTCATAGGAACCGCTCGATGGATAAAACAAATCTAATTCCTGCATATATCCGTTTGGCGCATGCTCCATCGTTAATGCGACTGTCACCTCAGCACCTGCAAGCAATAAATGCTTTAACACATTTATCTCCTGCGGTGTGAACGTATGAAACCCATCTACATATACAATCGCATCCTTCACATAGCGAGAATATGGAATTTTTTCCGCAAGAAGCTGCAAATAATCCTCACTATCTAAATAACGGCCAATAAGCGACCGCTCAAAATCTTCATATAGCAACTGCAAATCATGCAGTTTATTAGCCAGCAATATTTCTTGTGCTTTTTGGCTTTTTTGGTCTGCCTCCTGCCAAATGGCGTACAGATGAGACGGATTGACATTATGGCGCTTCAATTCGCTAATCATCCGGCTTACCTGCTCTAGAAAACCAGTTTGCTCACTTGCTTTTTGAAACACTGTTAACTCTTGTTTTCTCGCCTCAACAATTTTACGAAGTAACATCTGTACACCAGCTCCGTCAATATGCAGACGGCTTGCTCCTCCCGCCTCCTGCAGCACCTTCCATGCCAAACGAGAAAAGCTGAACACCTGGGCGCGAACAGAACCACTTATACCGTGATGAAGCGCCACTTGCGCCTGAAATGTCATCTGCTCTGGCACAAGATACAAAATTGTACGGCCGCGTGCTGATATGCGCAGCTCTTGACGGATTTCCTCTAGGCACAGCTCACTTTTGCCGCTGCCTGCCCGTCCGAGAATAAAACGAAGTGACATCATACCTCCACCCTTCACGAAAAAAGAAGGTAACTCAATGTTGAATTACCCCCTTTAAAATGCAGTGCTGACCTCATTAATCGGCCAATACCGTAAGTCAACCTTCCCAACAATTTTCTCTATTTTTACAAAGCCAAAATAACGGCTATCCCAGCTTCTTAAACGATTATCTCCAAGCAAAAACACGCTGTCCTTTGGAACCTTCATTTTTCCTGTTACTTCCTCTAAGGTGAAATCATCGGTCAGATGCCCGCCCATCATTTCTGCTTTAAAGCGATCCAAATATGGCTCTTTCATAAGCTTACCATTTATATATAGTCTATCACGTATATACTCAATTGTGTCACCTGGAAGCCCGATAATCCGCTTAACATAATCTTCCTTCTCATTCGCATGAAACACAACAACGTCAAACCGATGCAAGCTTCCTACATCATACCCAAGCTTATTAATGACAATCATGTTTCCATCCTGAAGCGTCGGCATCATTGACTTTCCCTCGACTACATAGGTCGAAAAGAAAAAAATCCGGACACATACAGCCAAAATAATGCCACATCCAATTATTTGCATCCATTGCACACCTTCTTGCTTCCACGCTCGCTTCATGACGCTCCCCCATTTCTTCCATGTATTAGGGCTGTCTATCAACATGAAGATTATTTCTTTGCGAGTTCTAGCCTCACTTCAACCTTTTTCCCAACATACCAAAGCAGGAAAATAACCAAAACTGCAATTGCCGTTTTCAAAGGCTTTTGCACAAATGAAAGCAAATCATGACCAACATAACTAATAATAAAAATCATAACAACCTTTCCAAGCAAAAGCGCAAGCGCAAACTGCCTTTGGCTAATTCTCGATAGGCCGGCAACTACATTGATTAAGGCAGACGGCGAAAACGGGAGACAAAACAAGATAAAAATAGGACCAAAACCTCTTCTCTCGATCCAAAGCATCGACTGCCGCACCTTTGGATGATCATTTAAAAATGTAAAAAAACGATGGCGGCCAAATTTTCGAACAAGCGCAAAGAGAAGCAATGACCCAATACAAGAGCCCAGCCATGAATAGAAGAATCCAACCCAAAGCCCATATGCTGCCGCGTTTGCCAACACAAATGCAACAAGCGGCAGCACCGGTATAAATGCCTCGACTATCGGAAGAAGAATACCTGCAAGCGGCCCAAAATCCCGATAGCTTTCAAGCAACCGCTCCATATGCTCCAATGTGAAAAATTCCCTGATTGTATGTATATCCATGTAAATACTGCTGCTCCTTCATCTCATACTTTCTTGTATTGTACCACTATTTTCCGATTTCGCTAAACGCGCTGTTTGCTTTCTTGTTTCTATTTCCATATATTCTGCGCAATTCCTTTTCATTTGCGAAAGAAATAGGTAAGTTATAAAGAAAAGCGGACAAGACCCACCTTTTATGGCAGCGTAGGGGTGGCTCGGAGTAAAAGACGCTTTTTGCCTGTTGCGGAGGTTCAGCCCTACGCTGCCATTTTGGACCTTGGGAGCTAGACATCACCCCGAAAAGTTATATTTTCTTGTAAAGAAAACTCGCTGATTGGCGAGCCCTGCCCCCCTGCGAAGACAGAGGCGTAACCCTACTTATACTGGATTCCTAAAATTTCTCGCTACGTCTGAGAATGTATGCTTTCTTAAAGCGTGAAAAAGAACACGAAAAAACCATCCGCTCTCTTACAAGTAAGATAAACAGATGGCTCATCTTTTTATAACGTCCACATCACTATCCATTTTTCCACCTCAATTGACGCAGTCCAAATCCATTACCATCATTTGAATCTGCTCTAATGTTAAGCTTTGAATAAAATCAATAAATTCAATGCCTGTAATCCCAAAGCGCTGACACTTCTCAGAATATTTTCGATAAGCCTCTGTATACATTTCCATTTGTACATTCTCCTCTCATCCTGTACGGTAATGTTTTTTAATTGTTTCATTTTCTAATATTTGTTACATTCATTGTACTATAACAGATTGTAAAAATCAACTTCTGTTTTATAATAAATCTACCCAATTTCTATTTCATTTAATCAAATCTGCATGCAAATAGGCTGTCCACAAGTCAGTTAACACCGACTTGTGAAACAGCCCTACAAAATTAGGTTTCCCATTTTGCTTTGTACGGATACATTGGCTCAGAAGCAAGCTGCGGCAGGTCTTGTTTGTTTACTGTTCGTGATACTTGCAGAAGCTTGCGCTTTTGGCGATCTTCTGACTCAGAGCGAAGGTGTGCGGTTCGATATAGCAATGTGTCAAAGCTTGTTTTTGAAATTCCCACTTCAAAGCTTTGGCCGTTCATGAATGTAATGAGAACATTGTTATGAGGAGTTGCTTTCGTGTTAGTAACGTGGAAATGAGAAATCCAAGAGCATTCTCTGCGGGTGTAGGACAAAGTAGAAAGAAAATACAGGCTTTCTGTGGAGCTGATTGCAATAGGTGCTTTATGGGTGATTCCAATTAATTCACGAGTGCCCTCTTTGCGGCCTTCAAAGCTAGAACCGTGGAAACGACAGCTTTGATCAACAACCTCATAAGGCCTTGGAAGCGCAATGAGGGTATCCTCTTCCTCTAAAATACCGGATAAAATTCGATTATCTACCGTTAACACAGGTACAATCGCCATTGTTTTTCGATTTATAATATAATCATATACAAATCGCGATGGTTTAAATTTCATATGATTTCTCCACCTTTCTATATTAAAGATTAGGAAAGATATCCCTTTACGGAGAATTATACCACCTTTTTATAAAAAGTGGAGATTTTTTTCTTTATTTATTAAAAATAAACTTTATTTGTCGTCATCTTTATGTATAAGCGATTAACATTTACATCGATTAGTACGTCGTCGTTGGCACATACCCTACTACTTACATACCTTTCATTCTAACAACAAAAACCCCCCTGTACGAATACAAGGGGGTAAAGGTTAGTACCTCAACACTTATCACCGTGGTGGAAAGTACAAGCGCCTATAATGATGAGCAAGATAAATAGTACGACGATAAGCGCAAAGCCATGACCGTAGCCTCCGCAGCCGTAACCGCCATATCCATATCCATAATCAAAACATGGTGTGTGGCAATAACCACCATAGACTGGAACTTGTTGAACAGGGGCTACAGGAGCCACATTTGCAGGCATTGGCGCATTGTTGCTGTAAGGAATATTCGCATTTGACATCATTTTTTTTACTCTTCCCTTCGTTGATAAGGAGGGATACTGCTGTACGGATACCATATCATATGCCTATAGAGGAAATGTGAGCGCGTCTATTTTTTATCTGCATAAATAAAAATCTTCGCAACAAACGGGTTCCCATTGCTTTTCGTTCCAGTCTCATAAGTGTTTGAACACGGATTACGCTTTATCATCAAAAACGGTTATTGGTGTGCATGCCCAGCTTTCTGTTCCCCTCTAGCCTGCTGATATTCAATAGATGATTGCAATCGTTCCTTACTCATCATCATCGCTACAATAAATGCTAGTGCCGTAGGAATGAGTGCCCACATAAATGTAGTTGTGATGGAGGAGGATAGGGCTGCCGTAATTTTATCTAAAATCGGTGCTGGTATCTGAGCGCGAGCCTCCGGCGCAAGCAGCACACGAGGGTCTTTAAACGCCGGATTTTCTGCCATTTGCCCGTTCCCCATACTTGCAAAAATATCATTTAGCTTCGCAGAGAAATCATTTCGTTGAATAATCCCGAAAACAGTAATTCCAAGTGACATTCCCAATGAGCGGATAAACGATACAGTAGCATTAACAGAGCCCCGCTGTGACGGTTCGAAATGGTGGATGGCCGCATTGCTTAGGACAGAGAAGGTAGCTCCAATTCCTAAACCTGCCAGAATCATGTAGATTGTCACTAGGAATCGTCCTGAATCTGGCTCTAATGTAGTTAATAAGAACATTCCTGCTGCAAAAATAATAGCAAAAAAGATCATGATGTTACGGTAACTCCATTTGCTCATTAAAAAGCCCCCGGTTGTAGCAGAAACAACCGAACCTAACATCATTGGGAGCAGGACGAGACCGGAATTTGTTGCAGTTCCCCCTAACACCCCTTGAATATAGATAGGGATATACACAGAAGCCGTAATGAAAGCCATACCGCTCAACAATCCTAAAAGATTGCTTGTAGCAAATAAGCGAACCTTAAACATTGGAAATGAGATAATCGGATCTGTTACTTTTCGTTCAATGAAAATGAAGGCAACAAACAACACGGCAAAAACAGCGAACAAGCCTAGAATGAAAGCTGAATCCCAATCATACTCATTGCCGCCCAATTCTAATGCAAACATCAAGCTGATTACGGCTCCAACTAGTGTCAAGGCGCCCCACCAGTCAATTTTTTGTTTGGTGTGAACAGGTGATTCCTTATAGAAGAAAACGATAAATACTAAAGCCAATAAACCTAAAGGAATGTTCACGTAAAACACCCAGCGCCAGTCCAGATAGTCTGTGATATAGGCACCTAATAGCGGACCAAAGATACTGGATAAACCAAATACAGCCCCAAATAATCCGCCTAGCTTGCCGCGTTGTTCAACTGGTACAGTATCAAACATAATTGTAAAGGCGATTGGGATAAGTGCTCCGCCGCCGATTCCCTGGATTGCACGATAGATACTAAGCTGGACAATGCTGTCCGCCATTCCGCACAAAATAGATCCTGACAAAAAGACAATTAATCCAAAAATAAAAAACCTTTTACGTCCGAACATATCCGACAATTTGCCGAATATTGGCATCCCCGCCATTTCAGCAACCATATACGCAGATGTAACCCATACAAACTTATCGAGCCCGCCAAGTTCACCTACAATTGTTCCCATTGCGGTAGCGACAATAGTATTATCCATAGACGCCATTAAAATTGCTAACAAGAGACCTGCCAACACAACTTTTAAATTGCTTTGTTTTATCCTCATATTTATGAATTCCTTTCTTAATTTAGAGAAAATCAGTAGCAATGCAAAATATAAACCTTTATTCATTTGGATATTTCGAACTCAAAGCCCTCTTTTGTAAGCAAAAAAGCATACTTGCCTTCACACTTTATGTATTGCGTACAAAAAAAGAACAAAAGAGTTCCTGATTAAGATTATGAGGTACAGTATGTTTATAGACTCGCTTGGGAAAACCGCACGTCTTCACTCTCCCCCTTTTGGTTCATTTTGGTAATCTCATTCTACTAAAAGAACATATGTTTGTATACTGATAATTCTCTACTCATAAAGCAAACTCGCCGATTGGTGAGCCCTGCTCTTAGGCGAAGCCAGAGGCATCGTTTCCCTTATACTGTATTCCTAAAGTTTCTCGCTACGTCGAATTGTCTTCCAGCTAGAAATTTCTTAAAGTGTAAAAAAGCTAGGTGACATTCATCATAGAAAAATGACCATCCTGATTCAGATGTGAAATAAATCAGGATGGTCATTTTGTGTCTGTTTATATCATTTTCTTAATTTGGCGGTCATGAGGCACTCTCTTCAAATGCACTTTTTACTTTCCTCTACTGCTTTAAAGCGGTAATTTCCTTTTTTAACTTTGCAAATTGCGCTTCATATCCATTTTGGGCTTCAAGCGCTTTTTTGTTTAGTTTCTCAATGTCTTTCTCATGCTTGTTTTTTACTTTAGCTGCATCTACTGTTTGTTTCTCGATGATTCGGTTTAACTCTAAAACCGTATCATTCATTTCTTCTCTTTTCTTAACTTCTTTGGATAGCTCCTCTTGATGTTCAGTTAACAGCTTTTGTTGCAGCTCTAATATTTCACTTTGTTTTTCTAAATCTTTTTGTTCAGAAATTTGTATTATTTCATTTTTGTGGGTTTCAACAGCAAGGGCTAACTGCTGTTCTAACTCTCCTATTTCTTGCAATTCTTGCTGTGCAGCATGTAATTGATTCTGCAAATCTGCTATCTTTTGTAGGGATTCCTGATTTTCTTTCGTTGCTGCCTCTACTTTAAGGTGCAGCTCCTCTTTATCAGCTGCTAGCTTTGCCTTATCAGAATGAAGTATCTCAATTGTTGCATTTAATTTTTCGATAGAAGTTTTTTGCGTTTGTGTTAATTTTTCTAAACGTGCTTCAGCCTTTTTTAATTCAAGAATTTGCTTTACTTGGGATTTTGTAAGCTCTTCTTCAGAATTTAGCTTAGCTGACAGCTCCTCTATCTTTCCTTGTAATTCCTTTTTATTCTGTTCAAAACCAAATGGATTTTGTTCTAGCCTTTCTCTCGATGTTGTAATAACGGATGTGAAAATATCATGCAGTCGAAAAGCCAAGTTGTTTGCTCTTTGGATTTGAGTTCCAAAAGTTTCAACGCTTTCTAATGAAACAGCAAAATAGCGGGCCGTTAATGTTTTCATCGCTTCATTAAAGTGAGCAACACTCTCTAACTCTACCATTCTATTACCCTTCGCTTTTTCTTCATCAGCTATGCGTGTCGATTTGTTATGTAGTTCCTCTTTCTTTTTCAGTCCCTTTTCTCCTGCTGCTTCAACTGGGAACACTTTTGTTTTATCAGTCATGATTTTTCCCCCTTGAAATTACCAATTCATATCTATCTTTATTGTATTCCTTTTTTGCTAAGAAAACAAACCCATCGTACAACAAATCACTTAAATTACCGTATGCAATTTAAGATTCTAGCGCAGAAAATCTAGTAAAATTGCGCATATTGATATTATTAAGCTAGAAAATGAAAAGGCTTTAATAGGAATTGAGGCAGATTAAATATCTTCTTCCAGATTCCCTCTCCTTTCACTCGCAAAAAGGGTGCCCTCATTTCGGGACACCCCTCCTCACCAGCTTCTTATTTCGTAAACTGCTCTTCCTCTGTAGATCCCTTCAACGCTGTTGTTGAAGATGTTCCTCCAGTAATGACCTGAGCTACTTGATCAAAGTAGCCTGTTCCGACCTCGCGCTGGTGGCGGGTTGCGCTGTAGCCATGCTCTTCAGCAGCAAATTCGGCCTGCTGCAGCTCGGAATATGCTGCCATGCCACGCTCCTTGTAGCCGCGCGCCAGCTCAAACATACCGTAGTTTAGAGAATGGAAGCCAGCCAATGTTACGAATTGGAACTTATATCCGTATGTCGCAATTTCACGCTGGAAATTTGCAATTGTTTTGTCATCTAATTTCTTCTTCCAGTTGAAGGAAGGCGAGCAGTTATACGCTAAGAGCTTACCTGGGAATTTTGCATGGATGGCATCTGCAAAGCGCTTTGCGTCCTCTAAATTCGGCTCAGACGTTTCACACCAAATTAAATCTGCGTATGGTGCATAGGCAAGACCGCGGGCAATCGCTTGGTCGAGACCCGCACGCGTACGGAAGAAGCCTTCTGCTGTTCTTTCACCTGTAATGAACGGCTTGTCGTTGTCATCGATATCACTTGTGATCAAATCCGCAGCGTCAGCATCCGTACGGGCTACGATAATTGTTGGAACCCCCATTACATCAGCTGCAAGGCGTGCAGAGATTAAGTTGCGTACCGCTGTTTGCGTCGGAAGCAACACTTTTCCGCCTAAGTGACCACATTTTTTCTCCGAAGATAATTGGTCTTCAAAATGGACACCGGCAGCTCCCGCTTCGATCATGCCTTTCATCAGCTCAAAAACATTCAATTGACCGCCAAATCCCGCCTCTGCGTCAGCTACAATTGGAACGAAATAGTCAATCTCTCCGTTTTCCTCCATATGCTGAATTTGGTCAGCACGCTGAAGCGTCTGGTTAATGCGTTTTACAACAGCTGGCACGCTGTTTGCCGGATACAAGCTTTGATCTGGGTACATGTGGCCGGCAAGATTGGCATCTGCCGCCACCTGCCAACCGCTCAAGTAAATAGCTTTCAAACCAGCCTTTACTTGCTGCATCGCCTGGTTTCCAGTTAATGCACCAAGTGCATTGATGTAATCCTCTGTATGAAGGCCCTTCCAGAGCTTTTCTGCACCGCGGCGGGCAAGCGTATGCTCAATATCAATAGAACCGCGCAGACGAATTACATCCTCAGCAGTATACGGACGCGTAATTCCTTTCCAACGAGAGTCCATTTCCCAGCTTTCTTGTAATTGTTGAATTCTTGTATTTGTCATTATCATGTCATCCCCTTTACATAGTATAAAAGATACATTGCCTATAACTTGCTTTCTTATAGAATGTCGTAGGCTGGCAGTGTTAAAAAGTCTACGAATTCATCATCCCGTACGAGTTTCGTGAATAACTCTGCCGCTTCTTCAAAGCGCCCGTTCGCAAAATTCTCGTCTCCGACCTCTTGCCGAATTCTCCGCATTTCCTCCTCTTGCAGCTGCTCAACAAGTCTGAACGTAATTTTTGTACCATCTTCAAGCTTGCCATCGTCATGACGCACCCATTGCCATACCTGGGCCCGAGAAATTTCCGCTGTTGCAGCATCTTCCATTAAGTTATAAATAGGTGCGGCGCCCCTCCCGCATAGCCATGATGCAATATATTGAATTCCAACATTAATATTGGTGCGCAATCCTTGTTCTGTGATCGTTCCAACAGGCACCTCGATGAGCTGCTCCTCTGTCACATGAACATCATCGCGCTTTACATGAATTTGATTTGGCGTTGCCATCGCCTGATTAAATACCTCGATTGCCACCGGCACAAGTCCCGGATGGGCAACCCATGTCCCGTCATGACCCTCCGTAGCCTCACGCTCTTTATCGGCACGCACCTTTTGGAATGCTTGCTCATTCGCCACCGGATCATTTTTGATCGGAATTTGTGCCGCCATACCTCCCATTGCTGGTGCATTGCGGCGATGGCATGTTTGAATGACCTTGAGGCAATATGCTTTCATAAATGGAACCGCCATTGTTACCTGAGCACGGTCTGGAATTAAGAACTGCGGCAGCTTGCGAAATGTTTTCAAAAAGCTGAAAATATAATCCCATCGACCGCAATTGAGACCCGCAGAATGATCGCGCAGTTCATACAAAATTTCATCCATTTCAAATGCAGCATGAATGGTCTCTATAAGTACAGTTGCTTTAATGGAACTGTTTGGAATGCCGATATACTCCTGCGAGTAGACAAACACATCATTCCAAAGTCTCGCTTCTAAATGACTCTGCAGCTTTGGAAGGTAAAAGTATGGACCGCTCCCTTTTTCCAGCAAGTTCTTTGCGTTGTGAAAGAAATATAATCCAAAATCAAATAAGCTTCCGGAGATTTCTTCACCGTCTATGAGAATATGTTTCTCGTTTAAATGCCATCCTCTCGGTCTTACAAGAAGAACAGCAGTTGTTTCGTTAAGTTTGTATTGTTTTCCATTCGAGTGGCTAAGTGAGATTGTTCGGTTGACAGCATCGCGTAAGTTGATTTGACCTTCGAGGTTGTTGTGCCATGTAGGAGAGTTAGCGTCTTCAAAATCCGCCATAAACATTTTCGCACCGGAGTTTAGAGCATTGATAACCATTTTACGATCGACCGGACCGGTAATTTCCACGCGGCGGTCTTGCAGGTCTGCCGGCAGCGGAGCAATTGTCCAATCACCGTTTCGTATATGCTCTGTTTCTTTCAAAAACCTAGGAAGCTCTCCAGCGTTGATTCGCTCCTGCTTTTCCTTGCGAAGCGCAAGCAATTCTTTTCTTCGCCCATTAAATTTCCGATGCAGAGACTTAATAAACGCCAGTGCTTCCGGTGTTAAAATTTCAGAGGTGGCAGCTGTTGCTTCTTCAGTAATTGTTACTCCAGCCGTTTGTGTTGGCATATGACCAACTCCTTTCTATACCTTCTGTATTATAACATGATTCCTTTACCTGTTTTATATTATATAACAGATTCACAAAAATGGAAGATGTTTTTTGAATTTTATGGTAAATTTTTATGTAAAAGTTGAACACCAAGGAAAAATAAGCCTAAAATAAAGAAAACTCGTCGATTGGCGAGCCCTGCCCTTGGGTGAAGACAGAGACGTAGTTGCACTTATACTGGATTCCTAAAATTTCTGACTACGTCGAATTCGTGCCTAACTGGAAATTTATACTTTCTTACAGTACTAAGGAGAGAGATTAAAATATCCCTGCTAATTTACTGCGTTCTTATCCTATTTTTTCACAAACGAAATTGACCTAAAAAGGAATATGCATTCCTTTTTAGGTCAACCTGTTAATTATAAATAAACGGTTCCCTTCACTTCTTTCCATACTCTTCTAAGTAAGTGATTCTCTCCAGCATCGTTGGATGTGTATACAGAAAAAGTTTTACAAGTCCTGGTGGGTTTACTTGACTTAAGCTTGTTTTGGAAAGATCTTGAAAGGTCTCTACAGCCGCTTTCTTGTCTTCCGTCATTTCCATGGCGTATTGATCAGACACCCGCTCCTCCATACGAGATACATAGTTTTCTGCCGGACTGACTGCAAAAGAAAGCACGGAGGAAACAAGAAAAAATAACGGGAGTACCGACAAACTGGCAAGAGTGCGTATGTTCAGCACGCCTCCCCATTTTGCAATGATAAACTGTAAAATGCGATGTATGAGATATAAGCCGACGAATGATATGGCGATCGAACTGGCTACAGCCCAATAAATATGCTTTTTCACGTAATGCGCCATTTCATGAGCCATAATAAATAAGATCTCGTTTTCACTCAACTGCTTCAGAGTTGTATCCCATAGTACGATACGGGAGTTCGATCCGATACCTGTTACATATGCATTTAAAGACTTCGTTTTTTCGGACATATTTACTTCATATACATTGTCAGCAGGAATATCTGCTTCGCTGGCAAGAGATAGAATTTTTTGTTTCAATTCCTGGTTTTGCAATGGCTGAAAGTCATTATACAGCGGGTCTAGGACAACCGGCTGAATAAACGTTAGAAAAATGGTAAACGGTACAGACAAGGCCCAAGCATGGAACCACCATCGTTTTTCACTTTTTCGGATCAGCCACATCAAAGTAGCAACAACGAGCAGCATGATGCCAAAGTTGACCCAAAAATCAATCACAATATCCTTGAACCAGCTTGCTAATGTTTGTGTTGAAATCCCATATGATTTTGACACTTGATAGCCCATCCATTTAAAGGGAAGCGCTAAAACTGTCGTTACCAGCGATAAGTAAAAGAAGTAAATAGCAACTTGCCCAACACGCAGCCTCGTAATCAGTTTAGCCGAATCCTCAAATCGTTTGGAGATACCAAGAACAAGGATCAGGAATAAAACAAGCCACTCAAATGGTGTCGCCAAAAAGAACAGCAAATACTTTGTGCGAGAAAATTCCTGACTCAGCATAAGCTCGCGGGCATTCATAAACGTTGCCGGATCTGCGCTTGTTCCCTTATACGCCTCTGGAATGTCCGCGCTTGTTCCATAAAATAAATACCAATATATAAACAGCCCGAAACATACATACACGAAAAGAGACCAACTCACTGCTTTGCGCATTTGTTCCCCTCCCCTTTGATGTACAAACTACTGCACGTACTATTATTGTAGTGCGCAGCAGAAAAATTAGAACAAGCAATACCGGATATCTTTCAGGTCCTCCCTTCAATTGCTTCCTTTATCTCTTATAAGAAAAAGGTTGCTGGGGCATAGGAGAAAAACTAATTCTTCAATATATCAGATCAACATGTATGCAAGTTATTTTTTTAACAGCTTGCGCCGGCTTTCCTTATAGTTATTTTTCTCACATTGTGGTTCATAAACAGAAGGGTAAAGGCGTGACTTCATTTATCTGTGTTCGATCAAAAATGAATGATAAAAGGCTCTCTTCCAAATTTAGAGAGCTTTTTTGGGGGAATTGGAAAAATTTACGCAGGGTGAAAAATGTGGTGATTTTTTATTAATTTAAATCCTTGAAGTTGTTACATTTCTTTTGAAGTATGCTCTATCACCTGTTCTTTATCATCAGCAAGGGATATCAATGTGCCTATGACTTCATCAAGTTCCGATGACCCAACAAATATTCCCTCATTTGCGTTTCTTTCTTTCTCAATGAGAGCGACAACAGCTTTTACTAGGGCCTCATCCTTTTTCATGGTTTTTAGCCTCCTTTCTCCCATACCCCATACCAACCCCCCTGCCCCTAAAAACCTCTTAGAGCACAATTTAAAGGCTTTGGTAGATAGTGTATACACCTAACTTCCGAAAAATACTCTAGCCCTTCAAAATGCCTATTAAAGCTCTGTTTGCTGAAGGGATCAAGTAGCAGCTTATTTGGAATTTGAAGATACGCCTACAGGAGGTTTGACAATCCCACAGCTGAAGCAGTGGGATTCTAACCCCCACGCCGTTAGACATAACGCTTCACAGCGGTCAATCTGTGCTGTCAGGTTTTCCTACGTCGTTTGAACCTTCAGTTCAAAAAGGATGTACCTACTACTGCTCGGTACCCATTAGGCGATCATCGACTGTCCATCGACGAGAATTCTCAGCCCTTCAGCCAAGATATTGTTTGCAGCATTTACGTCTCTATCATGAGTTGCATTACATTCTGAACATATCCATTCTCGGACTCCTAAGTTCTTTACTTCTGGGTTCTTATGCCCACAACATGAACATAATTGAGAAGAAGCAAAATTGGAGCCTACCACGACAAGTGTTTTACCATACCACTTGCACTTATATTCCAACATACGTCGAAACTCAAACCAAGAGACTTCAGATATTGCTTTTGCCAATTTCCCATTCTTGAGCATATTCTTCACACGAAGGTCTTCTATGCATATCACTTGGTTTTCGCGAACAAGCGAAGAAGTTATCTTGTGCAAGAAATCTGTACGAGCATTGACTATTTTTCCATGAATTTTCGCTACCTTTTTGCGTTGTTTCTTCCAATTGGAGCTGTTGTATTTCCGTCTTGATAGAACCTGTTGTGCTTTTATGAGTTTGTCTTCTAGTTTCCGAAGCCACTTTGGATTTTCAATTTTTGTTCCATCGGAAAATGTAGCAAAATCTTTTAATCCCACATCTATACCCACTTGAAAGAGTGAAGGTTGTACATATTCTATTTCTTGCTCTGTTAGGAGCGAAACAAAATACTTTCCTGTTGCATTCATACTGACTGTAGCAGACAATATTTTCCCCTTTACTTGTTGTGTGGGAACAAATTCAACGAGCCCTAACTTTGGGATTTTCATAAAACGGTCTTGTTCCACTCGAATAGTCGGACCACTTTTACTATAGTTACATTTGGAGGTGTAGGAATGCACCTCATTTTTCTTGCTTTTAAACTTAGGTTTCCCTTTCTTCTTTTGGTAGTATTGTTTAAAGGATTCCCCTAAATCTTGTAGAGAGTTTTGCAAAGCAGTAGAATCTGCTTCTTTCAACCAATCCAATTGTTTTTTCAATTCTGTTACTTCTTTTTGTTCTTTCACTGCGTTAAAAAAATCCGATTTCCATCGGTTTTCAGGAAGTTGTCCGTTTTGAACCATTTCCTCAGTTATATACCAATAAGCATCTTGTTTCTTTTGAGCGCCTAAAGCCAGATTCCAAATATAACGACAGCATCCCAACGTTTTATGTATTAAGATTCTCTGTTCTTCAGTGGGATAGATTCTAAACTTATATGCTTTGTGAATTTTCATTTTTTCACACCCAGTACATACGTTCTGTATCTATTATACAAAAAAAGAAAATATTTGAAAAGTAGCTGTGATAAACAACATAAAAAAATCAAACAATTGACGTACCTAAAGGTACACCTTGTTTGACCTCACTTTTATCCCACACCTGAAGGAGCGAGCTTTCCCGTTTAGAAAATCTGTAAAATGTTCCTCACCACGGAAGGAACTTTTTTCCTTTTATGGTGAAGGTTATTTTGCGGAAGGAAATAGGCCGTGGGAGCTAGACATCGCTCCCAACAGTTATACTTTCATTGTAAAAAAATGGACTGTCAGGAAAAACCTATCAAAATCAAAGGTTTCTATGACAATCCATTTTATATTTTCTCTTGCAGTTATTGTTTTCGCTAGCCTTTTCTACGTTTCAAATCATCGACATTGTACTTCGAGTTGTCTTTTTCAACAACAAACACTACATTATTTCGTACGCAAACGATCCAACAAAACAGCTAGAATAATAACCGCCCCTTTAATAACAAGCTGCCAATAATAGCTCACGTTTAACAAAGTGAGACCGTTGCTAAGAACCCCCATAATAAGCGCTCCGATAATCGTTCCGCGAATTGTTCCGACTCCGCCGGTAAAGCTTGTTCCACCGAGAATAACAGCGGCGATCGCATCTAGTTCAAAGCCAACACCGGCTGTTGGCTGTCCAGAATACAATCTGCCTGCAAGCACTACGCCCGCAAGTCCTGATAAAAGACCGCTGATTACATACACTTTAATGAGGGTAGCTCCTACCTTAATTCCAGTAAGGCTGGCAGCTTCTTCATTTCCGCCGATTGCATAGACATGGCGGCCAAACATCGTATATTTTAAAACGAAGAAAGTAATGATATAAATGAAGGCCATAATGAAAATCGGTGTAGGAATCCCTACAATATCACCCGCACCAAAAAACTTAAATAACGGGTCTGCCAATACAATTGGATATCCTCCGCTAATTACATAAGCAAGTCCTCTGATATATGTAAAACTTCCTAACGTTACAATAAATGCCGGAAGCTTTACTTTAGCTGTTAAATAGCCGTTCACAAAACCAGCTGCCACACCAATGATCACGCCCGTTGCCATGGAAATAACAGCATTGACTCCCTGCTGCGAAAGCATAACAGATATAACACCGGACAATGCAACTGTAGATCCTACGGATAAGTCGATACCGCCAGTCAAAATAACAAATGTCATACCAGCCGCTAAAATAGCGATAATCGAAATTTGCTTCAATACATTAAGAAGGTTGTTTACCTCTAAAAAGTTAGACGTAAGAATTGACAGAACGACACACATTAACACAAGAATCACAATCGTGCTATATTGATTCCATAGCTCTTTAACACTCCATTTTCCCTTGGCACGACTAGCCTGTAAAACCGATACGTCTGTTTTCATGCTATCTCTCCTGTCGCATAATACATAATTTTTTCT
>NZ_JASATP010000046.1:0-44388 GCF_038440375.1 Bacillus sp. OTU530 | reverse complement strand
AAAAAAAAAAATTTTTTTTTTTGTTTAAACGGGGCCCGCCCCCCCCACCCGCCCCCCCCTGACCTTGGGCGGAGACAGAGGCGTAGTTGCCCTTATACTGCATTCCTAAAGTTCCTTACTACGTCGAATGGTCTCCTAGCTAGAAATGTATACTTTCTTACAGTGTAAAAAAATTCAATACCCGTGTGTAATAAAAATCAGCCAAGTGCTTTTTCAAAGAAGCCTTGGCTGATTTCGTATGTATTCTCTCCTTGGATAATCGCAGTTGATAAGAATCAGTGTATTCTGTAGTGATGCAAGAATTACAAGGAAAAAAGCAAACCTTCTGGCACACAAATAAGACAACAGAAGTATCTGTATAACACTATTCATTTTTGCAAACGATCATTGTATTTACACCAGAACTGTTTTACCTGCAATTGTTAAAATTCTTCATAAGTAGCAGGATCTTGATTGTTAATTCTACCATCTGGACGAGTTAATTCTGCGATCATACTCATTTCCGTTTCAGTTAGGGAAAAATCAAAAATTGAGAGATTCTCAAGTTGTCGTTCAGGAGATGAAGATTTAGGAATTGGGATTGCCCCTAGCTGATAGTGCCAACGTAAAATAACCTGTGAAATCGTCTTGTTATGAGAGTCAGCAATCCTTCCAAGCGTTTCATTTTGTAGAACGGCACTTGCTCGAGCTAATGGACTCCAGGACTCTATTGTAATGTTGTTCTCTTCGTGCCATATTCTTTGTTGTTCCTGGTTAAAGAATGGGTGTAATTCTATTTGGTTTATGCTTGGCTTCGTGCCAGTTTCTTTTTCTAAACGTTCTATATGTTCAGGTAAGAAATTACAAACACCAATTGAACGAATCAGCCCCGATTTTTTAGCGTCAAGTAATGCTTGCCAAGCTTCTACATATTTATCCTGCTTAGGATTAGGCCAATGAATAAGGTATAAATCATAATAATCTAGATTTGCACGGTATAAGGATTCTTGAATGGTAGTAACCGCTTTATCGTACGCTTGATAACGACCCGGCAATTTGGAGGTAATTCTTAGTTCCTCCCGTGGAATCGAACTTCGCCGAACAGCTTCACCTACAGTCCCTTCATTTTCATAATTATAAGCAGTATCAATTAGTCGATAACCTGCGTCAATTGCGCTAGTTATAGCATTGGAACCTGCATTTCCATTCAGGCTATATGTACCAAGACCTATAACTGGTAAAGTAAGGCCATCATTAAGCGTAATCTCTGGGATTGATATACTCATAATTAATCACTCCTTTTCAGTAATATTTTAAGATTATCATCTGTATGAACAGAAATTCAAATAATTGAACTGCTGTTTCCTTGTCAGATTTATATAAACTATAATCGTTAGATTTCCGTACTAACACAATTGAAAAAGCTGTTCATCTTTCCAACAGCCTTTTCAATTGTAATCATCAAGTTTGAAAGTTAAATAGTTCTAAAAGCCCATCCTGTGTGACAATATCGGCAAGCGTATATTGATCTAATACATTTAGATAAGCCTGAAGTGCATCATGTAGGATATGTTTTAACCGGCAGGTAGGACTCAAAATACAAGTGTTTTTTTCACTATTAAAGCATTCCACCATATGGAAATCTTCCTCTGTTTTACGAATAACAGCTCCTATGTTAATTTCATCTGGCTTTAATGCAAGACGGATTCCACCGTTTCGGCCTCTTATCGTTTCAATAAAGCCAAGCTTACCAAGTTCATGGATCACTTTCATGAGATGGTTTTTGGAGATGGTATATTTTTCGGCGATATCCTTAATGTTTGCAAGTTGGTCATTATTTTGCATTGCTAAATAAATCAGAACCCTTAAGGAATAGTCAGTATATTGTGTTAGGCGCATTGCCTCGACCTCTTTCAAAACAGCATGTAATTACTTTTATCTTACTATATTTTTTTAGGAATACAAAAGGGAGATACCCATTAGCAAGTTATAAGTTTGAAAAAAAGCAAATTATGTCTAATTTGTTAAAGATGTATTTTAAATATTGCTTTTAAGTAAGGTTATCACTATGATAAAGATATATTTAAAATACATCTTTAAATAAGTCATAAAAAAACAGACACATGGAGGTTATCGCTATGTTAAGCGCAAAAACAATTGAGACAATTAAAGCGACCGTTCCCGCGTTGGAAATTTATGGAGAAGCAATTACAAAGCGTTTTTATGAAATGATGTTTACGAATCATCCTGAACTTTTAAACATCTTTAATCATATGAATCAAAAGCAAGGGAGACAACAAGGAGCGCTTGCAAATACTGTATATGCAGCAGCCCAGCATATTGATAAGCTGGAACAAATCATTCCTGTTGTTAAGCAAATTGCACACAAGCATCGCAGCCTCGGTGTAAAACCAGAACATTATCCTATTGTTGGTGAGCATTTATTATTAGCAATTAAGGACGTATTGGGTGATGCGGCAACAGATGAAATTATTGATGCATGGGGTGAAGCATACGGTGTCATTGCTCAGGCATTTATTAGTATAGAAAAAGAAATGTATGATGAGGCAGAACAGCAAGAAGGTGGATGGGCAGGATTCAGAACCTTTGTTGTGGACAAAAAGGTAACAGAAAGCACGGCTATCACATCATTTTATCTAAAGCCGCAAGACACTCAACTTCTTCCTTCATTTCTGCCTGGGCAGTATATTAGTGTAAAAATAAGTGACCCAGGAGAACAGTATACACATATCCGCCAATACAGTCTATCAGATGCACCAGGGAAAGACTATTATCGGATTAGTGTAAAGCGTGAGCGTGGAAACAACTACCCTGATGGAAAAGTGTCCAATTACCTTCATAATCAAATAAAAGAAGGAGATACATTGGAAATAAGCGCTCCTGCGGGAGACTTTACATTAAATATGAATACTACTATACCTGTTGTTTTAATCAGCGGTGGAGTTGGCTTAACGCCAATGGTAAGTATGCTGAATACAGTTGCAGAAAAGCAACCTGAACGTGATGTAACATTTATCCACGCAGCTATTAATGGAGAACACCATGCACTGCGTGATTCTGTTGAAAAGTTGACACAGGAAAAGAAACATGTAAAATCCTTTATCTGCTATGAGGCGCCAACGGAAAAAGATCGTGCAGCGGGTAATTATGACAAGGAAGGCTACATCGATCTTCCATGGTTAAAAGAAGTGCTGCAATCAAATGAAGCTGACTTTTACTTCTGCGGACCACTTCCATTTATGAAAGCTATTCGCAGTGCACTTTTAGAGTGGGGAGTACCGCAAAATCGAATTCATTTCGAATTTTTCGGACCTGCTGTGAATTTAGATAAGAAAGAAGAAGTAACTCAAAATTAAAGCGAAAGATAGAACTGGAAGAAAATTGGGTTTTTCAGGTTAATTGTATCTATTAACAGGGGCGTGTTGAACGATTAGTTAATAGAGGGGGAACGAGGAAGCTAAGTGTAGGACTCATCAGGGTGCCTATGCTTAGCTTTTTTTACTATTTCTAGTTGAAATCAACAAAACTAATGTACACCTATAGGGCATAGTTTACATTCAACACAAAAAATCCGTGTTCCAATAAGAAAGGAACACGGTCATACAAATTAGGAGGAAGGTTTTATGGAATACCTCAAACTTTCCCTTCATACGCTGTAGCAAAGACAAGCAGAGGTAAGGATGAAACAAACGATTTCTCACTATCAAATTGAATACAAGATGACTATGAGAAATCGAGTTGTAGGTGAATATATTACTTTCCTATGAAAAAATGTTATAATTATTTTTCATAACTATATATGAATAGAACTTTGTATCGATTTAGTGTAGGAGAGGTGAATCATGGTTAAGAACACACAAAACAAAGAACTTCAGAGGGGATTAGAGGAAAGACATATTACCCTAATGTCTTTAGGGGCTGCGATTGGGGTCGGCTTATTTCTTGGCTCGTCTACAGCCATACAGACAGCAGGGCCGGGAATATTAGTCGTATATGCCATCGCTGGACTTATTATGTTTTTTATTATGAGAGCCCTTGGGGAAATGGCGATCCAAAAGCCTGTTGCCGGTTCCTTCAGCCAATATTCGCATGATTATTTAGGACCACTTGCGGGATACTTAACTGGATGGACCTATTGGTTTTTATGGATTGCCACCTGTATGGCTGAAATTACAGCTGTAGGTATTTATATGCAATACTGGATTCCTGACATCCCGCGCTGGCTTTGGTCGTTAGCCGCACTATTGCTAATGTCATTAGTCAACTTCCTTGCTGTAAAAGCCTATGGTGAATTGGAGTTCTGGTTTGCCCTTATCAAAATCGTCACAATTATTTTAATGATTGTGTCCGGTGCTGGAATGATTATTTTTGGTTTTGGAAATGGCGGGATTGCGACTGGCATTCATAACCTTTGGAGCCACGGAGGATTTTTCCCGCACGGTATAAACGGACTGTTAATGTCGATGCAAATGGTCATGTTTGCCTACCTTGGAATTGAAATGATTGGCGTCACTGCCGGGGAAGTTAAAAACCCGCAGAAAAACCTGGCTAAAGCCATTGATAATGTGTTCTGGCGGATTCTTATCTTCTATGTTGGTGCATTATTTGTGATTATGTCGATTTACCCCTGGAATGAAATCGGCTCAAAAGGTAGTCCGTTTGTGTTGACCTTTGAACAACTTGGGATTCCAGCTGCAGCAGGCATCATCAACTTTGTTGTTTTAACAGCCGCACTTTCATCTTGTAACAGTGGAATTTTTAGTACGGCGAGAATGCTGTTTAACCTTGCTGAAAATGGAGATGCACCCAAAAAATTAGGGGGAGTAACAAAAAATGGCATCCCAGGATTCGCTGTTATTTGTTCAGCCGTTGTTTTATTGATGGGTGTTCTATTAAATTATGTTGTGCCGGCCAAGGTATTTACATGGGTAACGAGTATTGCCACGTTTGCAGCTATTTGGACATGGGGAATTATTTTACTATCACAGATAGCTTACCGCAAAAACTTAAATTCTAGTGAGAAGAAAACGTTGAAATATAAGGTTCCTTTTTTCCCATTGTCATCGTATATTTCGCTCGTGTTTTTAGCCTTTGTTCTTGTCGTGATGGCTATTAGCCCAGATACACGAATTGCCTTATATGTTGGCCCATCTTGGATCATACTTTTAATTGCTTTTTACTTTTTAACCGGCTTACATAAAAAGAATTCAAAGGATAGAATAAAGGAAGAGCATATCAGCTAAGCAGCAAGGAGGATTTATTGGGGCTGCTGACAAGCTAAATTGCCGAACACTAAGGCACAAAATATAGTAATAACAAAGAAGATGAACCACTATCCTGTAGTGATTCGTCTTCTTTTGCTTTTGGTCTTTATTTGTCAACATCCCCTAGGGGGTTGCCTTTTTATATAGTTTTTGGTAATCGGCATTAGTAGATTTATTTAGAAAGTATTTGTATTGTTACTTTTGTAGTAAGTCCCTTTGTGGTCTATGACAGCTATTCTGTCTGGGGCTGCCTGTTGGTATAACATTCGAAAGCGGAAGTCATCTTTTAACAACTCCTTACTCGATGGTTCTTAATGGCTTTGCTGGATTTCCTGCTACAATCGTATTAGGAGGTACATCTTTTGTAACGACTGATCCTCCCGCAACAATGGAGTTATCACCAATCGTAATTCCAGGCAAAATGACACAGTTCCCCCCAATCCATACACTGTTACCGATCCCGATTGGTATCGCATATCCACTCTTATTCCTATCTTTAGGTTCTATCGAGTGTCCAGCGGTATAAATTCCAACATTCGGACCTATCATGCAGTCATCGCCAATTCTTACTTCTGCCATATCTAAGATTGTGCAGTTATATCCAGCGTAGAAGTTCTTACCAACGTGAATGTTATAACCTAAGTCACAGTGAAAATTGTGTTCAATACTAACATTTTCACCTACACTTCCGAACAACTCTTGAATAAGGTTTTCTCTTTTTTCAAAGTCCTCAACGTCACTTCTGTTAAATTCCTGAACGAGTTTATGAGCACGAATACTCTTCTGTTTCAATTCTTCTGTTCCTCTTTGGTACATAATTCTTTCTTTATCTGTTTGAGCCATATTGCGTCTCCAATCTTATTAAAATTAGACTCTTATCTAAAAAGCTGGTGGAGTTACTGAAAAAAGTATAGCAGCATTTTTATCAAAGTTATTTTCCCATTTATGCTTCATATGTGCTGGTATTTTTACACTGTCACCAGATTCTAATATGAATTCCTCATCATTTAAAAACACTTTAATTTTACCTTCTAATACATAAGCAACTTCTTCTCCTTTATGCCCCAACAGTTTCTCGGATGAAGCTGTGTTCGGTGGGAAATTCATAATGGCTGCTGCAAGGTTTCCAGTAAAATCAGGCGAAACGAGCTCATAAGATAAGTTTTCAATGATCATTTTCTTTCGGCTATTCGATCTAACAACTAAATTCATCGTGTTGGTTTCTTCAATGAAGAAACTAAATGTAGGAACATCTAGGGATTTCGCTAAAGTTTTAAGGGTTTGAATAGAAGGGTTTGCTAAGCCACGTTCAATCTGGCTTAACATTGAAGGTGTTATTTCAGCTAACTTTGCTAGTTCTCTAATACTTAAATCTTTAGTTTTCCTATACTTTTCAACCTTCTTACCAATATCTATATTTTCCATTGCTATGCACTCCTTGATAAAAAACGTTAATTTTAATTTAACATCTTTAAATAAAACTTAACAACTTAAACGGTTTGTGTTAAATTTTATTTAACGTTTGTTTAATTAGATTTTAATTCACCTTGATGGTTATAATCAAGTCGATTAGGAGGATTAACTAAATGAAAGAGATTGAATGCAGAAATCTACAAACATTAAAAGACCACTATCCTTTACTAAACAAACTCATTTCGATGGAAGAAATATTGTGGTTAAATCCTAATGTTAAAAAATATAAAACAGGAATCGGAAATTCTCCCCTTACTCAAGATAATGTAGAGGATGCAGAGGAAAGATTGAAACGTTTTGCTCCATATATCGCAAGGGTCTTCCCAGAAACAAAAAAGCTGAATGGGATAATAGAATCTCCTTTAGTGAAAATTCCTTCCATGAAACAATCCTTAGAACAGAATTATCAACAGCCTATATTAGGTGAGTTATTGCTTAAGTGTGATAGTCACCTTCCTATATCAGGGTCTATAAAAGCAAGAGGCGGGATTTATGAAGTTCTCAAACATGCCGAAGAATTAGCTCTTCAACATCAATTGTTGACAATTCAAGATGACTATTCAATTTTAGATAGCGATAGGTTTCGAACATTCTTCTCACAATATTCAATCGCAGTAGGTTCGACTGGGAATTTAGGACTTAGTATAGGCATCATGAGTGCAAAGTTAGGTTTTAATGTGACTGTTCATATGTCTGCTGATGCAAAACAATGGAAAAAAGACTTGCTTCGAGGAAAGAATGTTCATGTCATTGAATATGAAGCGGATTATAGTAAAGCAGTGGAGGAAGGTCGAATCCAAGCAGATGGGGACCCTACATGTTATTTTGTGGATGATGAGAATTCTCATGACTTATTTTTAGGATACGCCGTGGCAGCATCTCGATTAAAAAAACAATTAGAAGAGTTAGAGATAACCATTGATGAAAATCATCCTTTATTTGTTTACCTTCCATGTGGAGTAGGCGGTGGTCCTGGCGGTATAGCTTTTGGCTTGAAGTTATTGTATCAAGACCATGTTCATTGTTTCTTTGCTGAACCTACCCACTCTCCATGTATGTTACTTGGTTTAATGACCGGACTTCATGATAAGATTTCTGTACAAGAAATTGGTATTGATAATGAAACAGACGCTGATGGGCTTGCTGTTGGAAGAGCATCTGGATTTGTGGGTAAAACTATGGAACCGTTTATAAGTGGTAATTATACGATTAGCGATGAACAATTGTATAAATTATTAAAGGAACTAGTTGATACAGAGGGGATTCATCTAGAACCTTCAGCACTGGCAGGCATGATAGGACCAATTAAATTATATAAAGAAGGGGCAGATTATTTACTGAAGCACAATTTAACAGAAAAAATGAGTAAGGGTACGCATATTGTTTGGGGGACTGGTGGAAATATGGTTCCTGAAGAAATGATGAAGCAATATTATCAAAAAGGATTGAATGTAACACGGGGTTAGTTGATCCCCGTGTTTTTTATTTTAGACAATCACATTTAAATTTAGAGAAATTACGTCAAATAAAAAAGAAAGTCACACAGACCGCATATTTTAGAATAAAGTTTAGTAAAAAACGTTTATAATCCTTAATGTATCAACGTTTTTATAAAAATACGGACTATATTTTGATCAATCTTTTTTATAAACACCGTAACTTCATTTCAAAGCCATAATACAGAGTAGAACGAAACAATAACTAACTAAACAAACACAAAACTTTTACCTATCTATTTAGGTGTGAAGTTTGAGTTAATAAATAATACTGGATGTCTCTTTTAACTTTTAATTAAGAGTATGGAAATTGGGTTGAGTAGTTGCTAAATTGCTTGTATGCTTGATCCAGTTTTTGCTGATCTTCAGCTTCAAGCTTATACCAGCCATTTTGAAACATTAAAGTATAGAGCTCACGGCAGCTTTGATGTGTTTCGTTTAGTATTTGAAGTATGTCGTTATGAAGCTGATCGTGGCTTGCTTCACGTACAGCGATATTTAAACTGTCTGTTAAATGTTTACAAGCGCTGAGACCATCGTTGATAAAATCACGGTCATTCATTTCTGGTCCTTTCACTTTTGGCAGCTGGCCTGTTTGTTGATTCGCAATTTGGTTACTGTTTTGATTTTGCTGAGTTTGCATTTTTGCTACCTCCATTTTTTATTACTGTAAAGGATGAGAATTCGGTAAATGTGCTAATGCTTCATTGTTATTAACCTGCAGATGGGGGAGTAATCTTTGATAGTGATTTTGGTGCATTTGCCCTGTTTTTTCCAGTGCTTGTTTTATATCAGGATTGTTTACCTGCTCGGCTAGATGATGAAATTTCTTAAATGCTAGAAGCTCCCATGATAAGACATCTTTAATGTAAAGCAAATCTTTCGTCGTAATCGCTCTAGGTGGATTAGGAATCTGTGGTTGATTCATTTGTGTTTGCATTTGCATTGAAAAATCTCCTTTCGTTTTCATATCTGGCTTAGAATTAGCAAATAATATCCAGAATATACAGGGTTCTTTATTCAACTGATGAAGCAAATTAGTTGAACATAACATTTCAAAACAATATGATTATGGGGATGGAATATTAAGGAATTTGAAGAAATAATGGAAATTTAAAAATCAAATTTGTAGTTAATAGAATGGATGATACTATGAATGAAAAAAGAATAAAGATACTTGCTATTTCAGGAAGTTTACGAAAGAACTCTTCTAATACAAATATTTTATATGCTATTTCTAATCTGAAATCAGAAAATATTGATTTTCATTTTTATGAAGGACTGGAACATCTCCCACATTTTAATCCTGAAATAGATACAGAGGATCCTCCTTCTTCTGTTAAAGACTTACGCGAACAATTAAAAACTAGCTAAGGGCGTAATAATATGCACTCCAGAGTATGCTAGGGGGGTTCCAGGGGTCCTAAAAAATGCTCTTGATTGGGTTGTGTCTTCGGGAGAACTCATGAATAAACCAGTTGCTGTTATTAGTGCTTCTCCACATAGTTCAGGTGGAGATAAAGCTCATGAGTCAATTATGCTCACATTGCAGATGGTCGAAGCAAAAATACCAAAAGAAAGCACACTACAAATTGCTCATGTAGGAACCAAGATTAATAATAAAGCTGAAATCTTAGATTCCACAACAAAGAAACAGTTAAAGTCAGTGCTTAATTCCCTTATTTCATCTATTTTTAATCATACATTTTATAATATTGAGGACATAAGCGATGATGAAAGAAAATTTCCGAATTAGCCATTCGTTAGCCCAAACAATTGTAGATGCAGCAAAAGAAGTGGTTGGAAAGGACATCAACTTTATACAATTAGACGGAAAAATTATTGCTAGTACTGATCCCAGCCGAATTGGCTCCTTTCACGAAGCTGCTTTTCAAGTAAAAGAAAAGAGAACGGTAGTAGAGGTTTCTGAGAATAACACATTCAAAGGAACGAAAAAAGGCATTAACTATCCGGTTATGATTGACCAACAGATGCTTGGTATCATTGGTATATCAGGTGATCCCGAAGAATGTAAATCGTTAGGATTTTTACTCACAAAGATTACAGAAGTATTGATTAAAGAACAAACGATGGCAGATAAAGTTTATTCTTTAGATGAACTACGTTCCTCTATTGTGCGCATGCTTATTTTTGAGGATGAAAAAAATAATGCTTCCATGAAGGACTATTTACAACAGCTTCAATATGAGCTAGAAGAGGTTGCGTTTGTAAGTGTCATCCATATACATGGGTTAAACAATCCCTCTTCACTTCCTGTTAATATGCACGATATTTTACTAAAGCAAGGAATCAAACTCTTTACTTATTTGTTCCCAAACCAATATGCTATCATTGTTAATGAATCGCAGTATGAAACGACAGTACAAATATTAAAATCGTATTTTGATTCCATGCAGATAAGTTGTTCTATCGGAATTGGCAGCATCAGTGCTTTAGAAGAACTCGCGACGTCCTATAAACATGCAAAGTTTGCCTTAAAATATGCCCTTTCAAAGCAAGTACGTGTATGTGAATACGCAAAACTTGACTTAGAAATGATCATGGAAAATATTGATCCCCATATAAGAAATGACTATGCTTTGAAACTAGTGGGTAAGCTTTCGGAAGCAGAAAGGACACTCTTACACACCTACTACAAGTATAATCTTTCTTTAAAAGAGACAGCTGCGGAGTTATTTATTCATAAAAATACGCTACAATATCGTCTTGACAAAATTGCTGAAAAAACAAAGGTAAATCCAAGAGAATACCATGATTCCGTTAAACTTTATATTGCTCTTTTGCTTCAAACGCTTTAGTTTGAAGTTTTTTGCACTTTAAGAAAGTATAAATTTCTAGCCAGAAGACAATTCGACGTAGTGGAAAATTTTAGGGATAAAGTATAAGTAGGGCTACGCCTCTGTCTTCGCCCAAAGGCAGGGATCGCCAATCGGCGGGTTTTCTTTATTACGGGAACCAAAATTTTGTCTAATTATTTGTTACGTAGCCCATAACATCCTCATTTTACTTCGTCTATAATTAAACATAAGTAAAGGAGGTCTTAAAAAATGAAGGTTTTAATTGCTATCGATTCATTTAAAGGAAGCATTTCTTCCATAGACGGCAGCAAAGCCATTTCTTTAGGAATAAAAGATGTCGATCCTGATATAGAGATTGTGACCCTTCCTTTAGCGGACGGCGGAGAAGGAACTGTAGAAGCGTTGGTTCAAGCAACCGAAGGACAATTTGTCAAAAGGGAGGTAATAGGCCCGTTACATGAGAAGGTAGATGCTGTATACGGTATTTTAGGAGATAAAAAAACAGCAGTGATTGAAGTGGCGGCAGCATGTGGTTTACCACTTGTTCCTTCTAACAAACGCAATCCATTTATTACAACTACATATGGAGTTGGTGAACTGATTTGCGATGCGATAGAGAAAGGATGTCGCGACTTTGTCATCGGGCTTGGAGGGAGTGCTACAAATGATGCGGGCGTTGGGATGCTTCAAGCATTGGGGTTTAAATTCTTAAATCAGTACAATGAAGAAATCGGTTGGGGAGGAAAGGAACTGCAACACATCCACAAAATCGATGTAGCCGATATACACCCTGAGCTCCAGGCTTGCACATTTAAAGTGGCTTGTGATGTGAATAATCCTCTTTATGGACCAACCGGAGCTGCTTATATTTTTGGTCCCCAAAAAGGCGCAACAGCAGAAATGATCAAAGAGCTTGATCAAGGGCTTGAAAACTTTGCACAGATTGTTCTGGATGAGCTAGGTATGGATATTCATAATATAGCTGGTGCAGGAGCCGCCGGTGGACTTGGAGCTGCATTTGCAGGCTTTTTACATGCAAGTCTCCAGTCTGGAATCCAATTAATTTTAGATCTCATTGCAATGGAAGAAAAGATACAAGGTGCCGATTTTGTTATTACAGGGGAAGGAAGGTTAGATGGACAAACTTCAATGGGGAAAGCTCCCTTAGGTGTGGCACAATTAGCACATAAACACCATATCCCAGTAATTGCACTAGCAGGCGGTATTTCAGAGGAAACATCAACCTTAAATAAACTTGGCATAACTTCTTATTTCTCTATTATGAATGCACCAATGTCTCTTGAAGAAGCAATGGATTCAAAAATAACTTTTGATAATTTACGATTAACTACTAAGCAGTTATTTCGATTGATTCGAGCGGTTCGTTAATGATGATCAAAGTGTAAGCGAACATCGGCAACTCTCTCAAGAAACTCATAACACATTCAACAGAGAAGCCTTGTATCAGTGTATTGATTGATTACCTGAACAGCTTATTTTTGTTAAGACACACAACAGAAGATTAATTAAATAGACTACTTAATATAAATAATTCGAATTATCGGGAGCTATAGAAAAAATACTACACAAAAAGTGGCCACAAGGGTCACTTTTTGTGTAGTATTTTTATTGTTTATGAGATAACATGTCGATGTATGCTTGGATAATTTCTAATATTTGATATCCCATGAGAGATACTGCAGTAAAAGAGAAAAAACCAATAACAATAAAACGAATCCACATAATAGATCTTCTCCCTTCATATGGTAATAGATGCTAATAAATGACTCTAAAAGTCATCTATACCCTTAAGGAGAACTTATATGAGGCATGATGCCACATCCTCTCTTCATACGCTTACGAGGTTAGCTGTCGGGCTCGGGATTAGAGAGTTTCCCTACCTTAAAAGGATTCGCCCCTAGTGACTTATAATCACTGGTTTGGTTCCCCCGCTCCTAATTCAGGATTCAGCAAAAAATTTTTTGGTATTTTATAGATTACCATATTTTAACAATGAGTGCAAATGAAATTTTTTGGTTGTGGTGCAAAACTCGTTTGTGACATAAAAAAATATGCATGTGTCATGCGACTTGCATTTTGATGAGAGGATAGCATCTATTTCTCCACCTGGTTTATCAATTCGCACTTTCCAAATAAGTCTTTTCTTCTTCTGCTGTAGCAAGTCTTGTGGCTATTCCAACGTTTCCACCTTGCCATTTCCAAACCTGATTATGAACCTCAACACAGTGGGAGAAATCACCCTTTTCCCATTCTCTTAGAGCTTTCATATAAAAATCATACTGAGAAAGATGGTCTTTATTTTTCTCAACTATTGCAATTGTTGCCTTAATGTTTTTTGAAGACATTCTAGTAAATGTCCATTTCTCATTGGCTGCTACCTTTTGGTGAGTCATTCCATGAAGAATGGTTTGTACCTCTGCATCAGTAATCATTTCAGACTTAAAATCAACTTCATCTTTGATTTGAACCTCAGTTGGTCCTTTTTCAGCCTTGGTTGAAGTCTTTACATTCTTACTTTCCCAATGGTCAATATAGGAAAAAGTAGCATAAACACTTCCTACGAGTAAACCGATGGAAATCGTAATCCACATTAAAAACTTCATTATTGATTTTGTCATAATATCCCCCTGTTGGAAAATCCTTTATTGCTCATTATAACATCTGAATAATTTGGATGGTCTACAAGTGAGAAAGAAGACTTATTGAACTAGCACTTAGTTTTGGTTATCAAATACCATAGAAAAGTGATAGATGATGACATATCTGAACGTGCAAAAGAAATATTTCTTAATTAAAAGTGCAGGACAGTTTAATTTTTGATGTGTGTTTTTAACTTTCCTAATATTAAATCATGTCAGGATAAGCATTTACTTGGTATAATGTATCATGCAAACAGGAGGTAGATAGAAAAAATACTTCTAGTGATGTAATACTGAAATGCAGGGAGAGGGAACAATTTATGGAGAATCAAAAAGAAATTAGTTCCGCTAAATTAATGTGGAGAATGACGCGACCTCATACATTAACGGCGACATTTGCTCCTGTCATATTAGGGACAGTTGCAGCACTTTATGAAACCAAGATCCATTGGCTTTTATTTATTGCGATGATGCTTGCATGTTTAGCATTGCAAATTGCAACGAATTTATTTAATGAATATTATGATTTTAAACGTGGATTAGATACTGCTGATTCTGTTGGAATTGGTGGTGGAATCGTCCGTCATGGATTGAAGCCAAAAAATGTTTTAACAGTTGCGATTGTATTGTATATCGTGGCAGCATGTATCGGTGTGTATATCTGCATGAATAGTAGCTGGTGGTTAGCGGTCATCGGTTTATTCGGGATGGCAGTTGGCTATTTATACACAGGTGGTCCATTCCCAATTGCGTATACGCCACTGGGAGAGTTATTTTCTGGATTATCAATGGGGACAGGCTTTGTACTCATTGCTTTCTTTATTCAAGCCCATATGTTAACAGTTGAAAGTATATTGATTTCCATTCCGATTGGGATTTTAGTAGGGGCAATCAACATGTCGAATAACATCCGGGATATTGATGAAGACATTAAAGGTGGAAGAAAAACGTTGGCTATCCTCCTTGGAAGAGAGAAGGCAGTGGCAGCCCTAGCTATTTCCTTTTTACTTTCCTATTTATGGATTGTAGCGATTGTATTGCTGGGTTATGTAAGCCCTTGGGCATTGGTTATGTTCCTAGGTTTAAAAAAGCCAATTTCTGCCATTCGAAGTTTTCGAAAAGGAGCAAAAGAACCGCAATATATGCGTGTAGCAATGAAAGCAACAGCGATCACAAATACGATTTTTGCCTTCCTGTTATCAGCAGGACTATTAATTAGTTATTTGTTTTAAATAGAAAAGCATTCCCGAACGGTAGAGGGGATGCTTTTTTCATTTATTTCACTTTAAGAATGTATAAATTTCTAGCGAGGAGACAATTCGACGTAGTGAGAAATTTTAGGAATAAAGTATAGGGACAACTACGCCTCTTTCAAAAATTATGTAAACAAACAATACCCTCTATGTCACTTGATTGGAGGGCATTGTTATAGGCTTTTAGATACGTTGAATTTTGATAGTATGTGATTAACATGCATAGGATATATACTGTTCCTTGTTCAACTACGGGCAGGCTAGTTGAATAAGAAAAATTCTATATTGAATGGTTTTTATCTTTAGCATAATTTGGTGATGCACTAGAGTGTGTTAATATGCGGCCTAATACTTTTTCAGTAAATGGCATAAAGTAATTAAGTATTAGCCCTCCTAAACAAACGGTTAATAAAGTTCCAATGCCAATTGGTCCATGTAAAATCATTGCCATTATCAAGAATACGAGGTAAATGAATGTTCTCGAAAAAAATATGTTTGTTCTAGTTAATTCTTGTATGATTAATGTTAATCGGTCAATTGGAATCGGTGCAAAATTTGTGTGTAAATATGTTGCAGTTCCTAATCCGATAACAACTAAGCCGATTCCAAAACAAACAACTTTGCTGTACCATAGTTCGGGTGTTATCAAATTGTGTAATAAAAAAAGCCACATATCAATACCAATACCTGTTATAAATGCTGTTAACAACCCTAAAACTTCTGGTCTTTGTCTTTTTAAAAATGAATTACAACATATCAATATTAAAGCCAGTATGATTTCCCAACTTCCCACAGTAAGCCCCACATTTATGGACAGTCCTACTAAAAGTGCATCAAAAGGTGAAGTTCCAAGGTCTGATTGTATGGTGAAAGAAATACCAAGGGTTAATACTAAAATTCCTAATACATAAAAAACATATTTCACTTGATTCGACCTCTTTATTATTGTTTTTTTTGTTGCAAATGCAACAAAATTAAGTTATATTTAATATATGCCATTTTTGTTGTATTTGCAACAAAATACATACTAAGGAGTTAATTATGAAGGAAATTCTTCGTGAAATTGGAATGATAGCAAGGGCATTAGATTCTATAAGTAATATAGAATTTAAAGAATTTGAACTTACAAAAGGGCAGTATTTGTACCTTGTGCGAATATGTGAAAACCCAGGAATCATTCAAGAAAAGTTAGCTGAGATGATAAAAGTAGATCGAACAACAGCAGCTCGTGCTATAAAAAAACTTGAAATGAATGGCTTTATTGAAAAAAAGGAAGATAAACATAACAAAAAAAATAAAAAACTCTTTCCAACAGAGAAAGGGAAAAATGTTTATCCTTTTATAAAAAGAGAACATGATTATTCCGATATCGTTGCATTAGAGGGATTTTCCGAAACAGAAGTAGAAACCATTTTCAATCTTCTTCAAAGAGTAAGAAAAAATGTAGAAAAAGACTGGGAATTTGTAAAAAAGGGAAACAAGAGAAATTATTGATTGTATAAGGGAGCGACGTATTTAAATGACTATAGATATAAAAAAGTGTATCCTTGAAGATTCACGCAAACTTCAAGAAATTAGTTATGAAACATTTAGTGAGACCTTTAAGCATCAGAATTCGCTCGAAAATATGAACGCCTATTTGGAAAGGGCATTTAACTTAAAACAATTAGAAAAAGAATTATCCAATATTTCTTCGCAATTCTTGTTTGTTTATTTTAATAATGAAGTTGCTGGATATTTAAAGGTCAATACCAATGATGCTCAGTCGGAAGAGATGGGTGATGAATCACTTGAAATCGAGAGGGTTTATATAAAGAGCAAATTTCAAAAACATGGGCTTGGTAAATATCTGCTAAATAAGGCTATAGAAATTGCGTTGGAATGTAATAAAAAGAAAATCTGGCTAGGCGTATGGGAAAAAAATGAAAATGCTATTGCCTTTTATCAGAAAATGGGGTTTGTTCAAACTGGAGCTCATGCCTTTTACATGGGAGATGAAAAACAGACAGATTTTATTATGACTAAAGAATTGGAGTTAGCTGGAGAATAAACTCCTTGTACGTACTTCCTGTATTGAGGTTCCTACACGGATGACATACTTACGATCTGGCCTGCTCGTTGGCTGACTTCTTCATAATACTCCATTAAAAATTGGGCGACTTTATAGAGGGACTTTCCAGCATCCGTGAGACGGGTACCATGATTGGTCCGGATTAAAATATGAACGCCGATATGTGCCTCCAATAGATTCATCTGCTTCATAATCGCAGCAGCAGATTTGGACAAAAGTGGAAGCTTTCCTGAAAGGACTCGGGACAGACCATATTGACCGGTATTATCAGCACAGAGTGAATGTGGAGGAAACGGTAAAAATAAGAATACTGGTCAAAGCTTATTTGTAAAGTGCTTCACTTAAACGAACGGTTAGGTTAGTTGAACAAGTTATAAATTCAATAGTTTAAATTTAGAGAGCATTTCTTTGTAATGAGGAATGCTTTTTATTTTTGTTTACACTGTAAGAAGAAATTTCTAGCTAGAAGCGAATTCGACGTAGTCAGAAATTTTAGGAATACAGTGTAAGTCCAACTATGCCTCTGTGTTCGTCCAAGAGCAGGACTCGCCAAACGGTGAGTTCTCTTTAAAATTAAAGTTTATTTAACAATAAAAATAACATAAAAATAAATAAAAATTTATTGGAAAACGATAAACAGTGTGTTAAATTTCAAAATGACAGTAAATAAGTGAGGTGCTTTTTATGAAACAGGTATCAACCTGGAGATATTCTGGAGTACAAAAGTGACGAAGACACTCAGTAATAAAGTAGGGATATTTAATATTATGAACAAAAGGACGAAACGTCTAAATCCATCATTAAAGGAGGACCTATATGAGCAACGAACCTATCATCAGCTTGAGGAATGTGACCAAACGGATTGGCCGAGCTACCATCATCGACGATCTTACATTTGACGTACCGCAAGGGGAAATTTTCGGCTTCCTTGGCCCAAATGGGGCTGGAAAAACCACCACAATCCGTATGATTGTTGGACTGATGTCGATTACTAAGGGTCAAATACTGATTAAGGGAAAAAATATCAAAACCGAATTCGAGCAAGTAATCCGGCACGTAGGTGCCATCGTGGAAAGTCCAGAAATGTACAAGTATCTGAGTGGCTACCATAACCTCGTTCATTATGCCCGCATGGTGCCGGGGGTAACTAAGGAACGGATTGATGAAGTGGTGTCGCTGGTTAAGCTAGAAAACCGCATCCATGACAAAGTCAAAAAGTACTCGCTCGGCATGCGCCAGCGTCTGGGAGTCGCCCAAGCACTGTTGCATCGGCCGTCCCTGCTCATTCTCGACGAACCGACGAATGGTCTTGACCCGGCGGGAATTCGCGAGCTGCGCGATTATTTGCGGGCAATATTGTTCTGGAGGCACTTCAGCGGTTCGATTGGAGTAAGTATCTTTTGTTGGCCAACACCGATCTCACCCAGTACCTGACTGGACATCCTTTCCAAGAGGGAATGACATTGTCCTTTTCCATCGGGGTACTTGCTGTCTATTTCCTCGTGTTCAATCTAATTTCCTGGCTCTTTTTTACACGTAGAGATGTGGCAGCCTAAACTTGTCGACATAGCCGATATAAATATCTTTCAGCATTGATCATGGCTGTGCGCCTATCCCTCTAGCCTGAACGGTGGGGGATGCTCCATGATTTTTTTGTACACTTTATGAAATTTACATCAATTTCAATAATAATTAATAGAATTGGTTCATTATCAACAAAAGATTCTATGAAATAAGCGGAATAAGTGCGGTGAGTGTAGCCGGGCTAAAAGTACCTAAAGGTATACCTTTGGGAACACACTAAAGGACACATCATGTTCAGATGTGTCCTTTAGTGTGTTCCGCTATCAACTTAACTGCTCTCTCATACTCAAGTCTAACTTCTTCTTTACTCAATCCTTTTATTTCTCCCCATACGTCATACGATTCTTTATTCAAACTATCAGCTTTCGCCCGAAATTCTGCCGCCAATACTTCATCATCATAGTATTCAGCTTCCCATGCTAAAGCGTAGTACTTAGCTCTATCCCTATAAATTTCTAAAAGACGTAGTTCTTTCTCACCTACCTTGTCGCGATATTTCTCTAATTCTATTACTTGAGAAGCCTTTGGCTTGTCCATGTTTTCATCCCCTTTTTAGTCTTGTATTATCTCAATTGATTCTCCCCAAAACCTAAGCTTTTTACTGCTCTCCTCAAATAATTTACCAAAGTCACTCACCTTTCTTCAACTCCAAACCTACGCTACCTGATAACTTTGTTACCGTCATGCATGCGTATCTAGGATAGATCGAAAAGAACGTCGGCCGGATATGCTTGGTAAAATACTTCCCTATCCATCATTTTAGTGTCTGAGTAGGAAGATATGTCTATTGGGATTCTTTGCTTTTGTTTCTGTGAAACCCGTTTATGAGGTTTAATGCGTAATAGTCTATAATCTTTGAAAAAATCAAATTCATGTTCCTCCAACTTATAAATGAAAATAATACCAAAATTATAACATATTATTAAAAAACCACATTATGTTCAAAGGTTATAAATATATTCAGATTAACAGATTTTTTAAGTTGTAGTTTCTGCTGTTAAAAGTTTGATGAAAAAACTAGGATAAACGGTTCTGATGCAAAGACTAAAGGGGTGTTTTTATAGTAAAAAGTGAAAAGAAGATCTGAACTGAAAGGTGGATTAAGGAACTGTTGAGTGGCAATCAAGTTACTCCACTAAAGGGACAGATTGTAGATGATATCTTCTGGGAAATTGGATATTAATGTTAAAATAGATGGGGAATGTGAAGGAATGTACTTAAACTATATGGTAGTTTAGTGCAATAAGGATAATTTGAAATTCTAATGAAAAAAGGCGAAATTCCCCCAAATTACAGTAGTGGATATATCCAGTATAATTACCATTAATATTATATTAAAAAAGTTGAAAAAGGGAGAATTTTCAAGATGAGCTTAACTACATTTTTATATTTTTCAACTTATACCATTACTGATTTTTTAAAGATAGTATAATGGTAGTTATATTTTTTTCTTTTTAATGAAAATCTTTGATAAAAGACAAACGAAATAAACGTAATTCAATTTAATCATTCTTAATATATGGAGTATAAGAATGATGGTGAATATTAAAATTTAAAGTTGAGAGGTTGGTTATTATCGTAAAGAAAAAATCTGCTAAATATAGATTTTTAGATAGAAACTTAGGAGCAAAGGAAGATTGGGATGAATACATGGCAGAACATACGCCTAGTCCTAGTACAGACAGAATGTTAAAATTGCAAGAAGAGTATGGTGATGCGACGAATTATGGATTAGGAAGAGAAAAATGGTTCAGTAATGATTTTTTTATTAATAGTTTAGTTCTGAATTTTCTTAGGGACGCAGAGGGTAAAGACGAAGAACTGTTTGAGGAGCTCAAAAAAGTCTACATTGGTTATATGGGCACGCCCGGAATGACAGTGGAAGCAATGAATATGGACGAGGAATCCGAGGGTTATCTAATCATTATGAACTTTGATATAGATTTACAAATGAAACTAATGTGCGATTTGACTTCTTCTTATTTATATAGCTTACATACTAATGTAAAGAATGGGGAATATTTGAACCAACTTATAGACATGCAAGAAAGCTTATTGCATTTGGTGAACAAGAATGCGTTCTTAGATAAAATAATGAACGGTCAAGTTAAAGAGGAAGGTATAGTGCTAGATGCAAAAGACATTACACACAAGCAACATATAACAACAGACTTATTTGAAGCAGGTATGTCGTTTATAATAGGACATGAAATTGGACATCATGTCTTAAAACATACAGAGTCCGACGCAACACCTGAAAGAAAACGTTTAGATGAATTTGAGGCAGATAACTTTGGATTGGATCTTGTAATTAAAGGGCTCAAGAGAAGAAAAAAGAATTATCTATTTGCCCCTTTAATGGTGATTCTAATGCTGGCACTTCCTGAAGCAAAACCAGATGAACCTAGTGAGGAACATCCTTCACCGAAGGAGCGGTATCTCAACCTACTTAGTAAGTTGTCTGAATACGATGAGGAATTAGCACAAGAACTTCAACAAATCTTTCAAAAATTAGCCGCATGGATTTATGATGGTACTCTTTTTAGTAACCAAAAAGATTACTGGGATACAGAATGGTGGATATAAAATAAAGATAAAGTTAGCGATTCTTCATTTCATAAGAAGGTTGGTGTCCAGTAAGTATTTTAATTCAACTAACGTGGTGCGTTAATGGAATAAGGAGATCTAAAATAATCAAACTTATTTATAAAAACAGTTCTTAAAAATAAAAGAAAGCTATCGTTTTGATCAATCTTTACTCAAAACGATAGCTTTTTAAATGCGATGAAATTAAGCATAATTCGTGATTTTTAATCAAACTTTATTATAAAGCTACAATTAGCTAATTAAGATAGAGGATGAGCAGGACTTTATGGGGGCTAAATCATAACTAAACAAACGGTAACACCCCTCTCGGCCGTTGAAAAAAGAGGGGTGCGCCAAAAAACAAGAAGGAGAAATGAACAAACTTGCAAGTAGAGGAGCTCTTGTCCATTTCCTTGTTAGTATATCTTTGAAATAACTAAAATATGTCCTAAAAATATGCAGGATTTTATGCAAGAAATAGGGAGCTTTAGCGAGACATCGGGACGACAAACCCGCACCACTAAAGCATTGCATAAAATCCTGCATACGTAATAATTTCAGAGATTGCGAGAAACCCAGTATTGGTGCGGATGCCCTGGGCATGGCTACTTCCGATAATGTGGGATTATGTAAACCTAACATGAATATAGTATGCATTCGTTACCCCCTAAAAGTATTGAGAATAGGAAAGTAGGATAGGATAAATGACTAGATGAGACGCCGTATAAACGTGTGGATCAATCCGTGTAATGGATAATGGAGGGAAGATCTCTTAGACGATGGAGAAAGCAAAAATTAGTGCCATTCAACTATTTGTCATGATGTTTATATTCGAACTTGGAAGTGCACTGGTCGTAAGTTATGGAATAACTGCTAAAAAAGATGCTTGGATTGCGACTCTTTTAGGGCTATGTGGTGGAATTGTCTTATTCTTTATTTATTACTTTTTATTTCTTCAATATCCGAACCTGCCGTTGACCGGATATGCTAGGAAGATACTTGGTAAATACGTTGGATGGATAATCGGTCTATTATACGTCCTATTCCTTTTGTACGATGCAGCCCGAGATTTGCGTGACTTTGGTGATTTGCTGCTTTCCTCAACATTGAGGAAAACACCGTTATTGGCGATCAACATTCTGTTGGTTCTTGCTATTTGTTATGTACTTTCTCTAGGAATTGAAGTATTAGCAAGGACAGCAGAGGTATTTATTGTCATTCTAATCTTTTTCGGGTTCATAGGAAACTTTTTAATACTCGCTTCAGGTAATGTTGATATCGATAATTTGCAGCCGGTTCTTGAAAATGGATGGAAACCTATCTTAACGACAGCATTTCCGTTGCTTACTTTTTTTCCTTTTGGAGAAATAATTGCTTTCACTATGTTGTTTCCTTATTTAAATCGGCCTGAATTAGCGAAAAAAGTTGGGCTGTTTGCCTTGTTTTCAAGCGGTATTAGCCTAGCTTGGACAACCAGTTTAAATATTGCCGTTCTTAGTGTCGAAGTAGTGGAAAGATCTACTTTTCCTTTGTTATCAAGCATCGCAAAAGTCAATCTTATGGAGTTTTTACAACGGCTGGATGCTCTTGTTGTCCTTACCCTTCTCATCCTTATGTTTTTCAAAATATCCATTCTTTTTTATAGTGCAGTAATCGGCATAGTCGATTTGTTCAATTTGAAAAATCATCAACAAATTGTTTTGCCAACTGGGATTATCCTTATCTTTTTATCAATGGCGATTGCCATAAATTTTGCGGAACATATTGAAGAAGGGCAGAAAACGGCACAATATCTCATTTTCCCGCCTATTATGGTAATCATACCGTTGGTTATGTTACTTGTTTCCATAATTCGAAATGGTTTCAAAGGAAAAATAGATTGAAATCAAAAACATAATAACCTCTATGCTATCCAAAGCCACCGAATTTAAACAAATCCGAGGGCTTTTTTAACTTCCTAGATCGAATCTTATGTCAACTAGCGCCCCTAAAGCGAGGAACTGCTTTTTGTTCTTAGCGAATGGTAGCTGCATTTTTTAGCAGAAATCCATAAATAAAAGTTCTAAGAAGGAAGCATATTAAACAAGTGGGTATTTCTCTGGGGACAACCTCCTATAAGTTATTTCTGGTGAACCCACTAGTCACCTAAAAAACAGCCTCGCCCTGGCTGTTTTTTATTTTTACTGGACGTGCTGGTGGGGCTGGTTTGTATTTCCTGTCTGTTTTGGGCATATTATTCTTTGATGCATGAAATAGGAGGTTGTTTATACATTGGAAACAAGCCACGGTCATGAACAGTTAACAGCTACTGAAATGGGGAAACTTTGGGCAACGTATATGGGCAACAGCATGTCTAAATGTATAATGAGTCATTACCTTCAACACATTGAAGATCTAGATATCAAAAAAGTGTTAGACCACGCTTTACATTTAAGCGAATCATTGCTGCAAAATATAAAAGAAATTTTTATTGCGGAACACTTTCCTTTACCGGTTGGATTTACAGAGACAGACGTGAATTTAGACGCCCCTCGGTTGTTTTCAGATCAGTTTTATCTTCATTATCTAAAATATACGGGCAAAGCGGGAATCAGTCTGTATTCCATTGCAGTCCCCCTAATGACAAGAGAAGCTACAAGAGATTTCTTCACGAATGCCCTTAACTCGACGGTACAGCTGATTACTGAGATCAATCAGGTACTAATGGCAAAAGGCTTTTTAACGAAGCCCCCAATCATTCCGGTACCTACCCAAGTTGATTTTGTAAAAAAACAAAGTTATTTGAAGGGTTTCTTCGGACAGGCTAGACCCCTTCATGCTTTAGAGATTACACATCTTTATGAGAATATGGAGAACAATGTGACAAGCAAAGTGTTATTACTTGCTTTTAGTCAAGTAGCTCAGGATGAACAAGTTCGTCAGTTTTTTATCAGAGGGAAGGAGCTTACTGACAAGCATTTAGAAATCTGTTCTGAGAAATTGTATAACGAGAATTTGCCGTCTCTTACATCCCTAGAACACTTAGTCAGTACATCTACGACTTCACCTTTTTCAGATAAATTGATGCTATATCATAAAATTGATATGTTCTCCATGAGAATCAGAACATACGCGAATGGTGCATCCCTTAATGGAAGACGTGACATAGGTGCAATGTATGCAAAATTTTTGGCAGACATCAGTCTCTATGTTGAGGATGCAGCCAATATAGCGATTGATCAGGGATGGATGGAACAACCACCACAGGCTGTTGATCGGGATCAATTAGCTTCAACATAGTTATGTAAACAAGTAGCCTAAAAAGACAGTTTTCTATTTTTTCTTTAGCGTATTATCCCCTTCTCAAAACACAATAAAGTTAAAGAAATGAATGTATACTTTGATGCGAAAGATTGTATTGAACATAAAAAGCCATGTTCCTAACGGGAAGAGAACATGGCTTTTCATAAACTAGCAAGAAACACTTAATAGGAGGTACTCTTGTGAAGGAATACCCACACATTTAATATTGCCCGTTCTTGAATGTTTATGTAGTTCTTTATACAAAAGTTTACATTCGATAAATATGGGGTTCGATAGATTTATTGACTCCCGATAATGAGGGATTATGTTAACTGCACATGTATAGAATATACATGTGCAGTTAACATTTTAAGCAATTAGAAACAAGTTTAATTTAACTCTGATAATCCTAAGGCTAGCTGTTTCCAGAGAATGTTCTTTACATGCTCTTTTTGATGCTCCTCACACTCCACGATAAGAATCACTTCTGAATTTTTCCCTCTTAAAATCCTCTGTTTTTTTTTAATTACTTTGTTTATAAATACATCGATTAGAAAACCAAGGAGGAAACCACTTCCTGCTCCGATTAATCCCCAATAGATGGGTCCCCATTCCAGTACAAATCCCCTACTGGCACCAATTACTGAAAAGAGGAAAGCAAATATCATTCCTTTAGAAATGAGAGAAACTCCATCAGATTGATGAAGATTATCAAAGATTTTTCGTTCCTCCACCCTATTATTTAGAGGAACAGCCAAAATCCCGTAGATACCATTTTCCTCTAGTTCACTAATAGCTAATTCTAAATATGTTGAATACTCAAAAGTAGCAAAAATTTGCACCTGATTCACCTTGCTTATATTCTGTATGTTAAAAGCAGAACGTTGGTAGTGACTTTTTAAGTATTTCTTTTGTTCTTTTTCAAATAATTTGTTATTTTCCACGGTGCTGGTATAAGCGTCATAAATGGTAAAAAAGTAAAATGAAGGAAGATACAGCAGCCATTGTGGATTTAAGACATCCGTAGATTTGCTGATGTCTCCTAGAAAAAGATATTGAAACCCCTCCAAAAATCGTGAATAATACATAAAAACTGCCGTCCATATGAGTGTGAAAACAGCAAGCACAATCCTATGGACATAAAGTTGTCCTACGCTAGGGATAGTCATCGCCCAAAACATAGCCATCAAAGGATTTCTCTTATCAAGATAATTAATTTCAAAAGCACTTATGGTAAACGAATTGAATCGAGCATTTTCTCTTTCAGCGAGGACATAAATTTTATTCAAATCCACGGTTGTACGATAACTATCCCAAATCGCAAACAGGTAAACAGGGATATACATCAGCATGAATCTAACATCCAATACCTCTTTTGCAGCTTCAATATCACCTGTGAACGAATAAACCATTGCTTGGTTAAGGTGAGTTGTTTGATTGATAAAAATTTCCCATATAAATAAAGCAAATGCTCGAAGATATTTACTCAAGAGAAAATGTCCAAATCCAGGAAAAGCAACAGACCACAAGGCAACAGTCCACGGGTTCCTTAAGTGAATTTGTGTGGTTCCAAAAATACTCACATGAGCTTTATAGCGACGTGCCTTGTTTGTATTTTTAAAGTTATCCATGACTCTTCCTCCAGCTAATAACCACCATCTTTAGTATTATTAACCATTGAGATTCATTAAAACCTAAAAATATATATCTTATCTTTCTTCAATAAGTTTTCTAAACGAATTTACCATTTACTTCCGAGAACGGAAATTATGTAAACTATAAATACTTTTGAAGGAGGTAAAGAAATGGAGTTTGATTGGATACAATTCATGTTTTGGCCTTTTATGATTGCCTCAGTTATATTCTCACTGATTGGAATATACTTCAAAAAATCATACTTTCTAATCATTTCCGCAATATTAATTGTACCTTCATCACTGTACTTAGCTGCTACGCCTCGTTTTTTTATATGGGCTTTAATTTTTCCCCTACTCTATGCATGTACAGCAATAAAAATAAAAAAACGTAAAGTTTGGTTGTCGATCTTGTTTGTGATACCCACATATTCCTTTATTGTATGGCTTGGATTACTAGTAACAAACCAGTAGATTTTCTCTCAAAAGTAACTACTGATAACACTTGATTATGTGAACAAGAAACCTCTTCAGACTTTGTGCTCTGAAGAGGTTTTTTATAGTATATGAGACACATTGACTCCCGATAAGCATGATTATGTTAACTAATTACAAAGAGTTGTACTATTAGTTTTTATTCCTGAATGTACTGATATTGAGGAGGGAGAACTAATATGATTGAGGCTCTTTGTTATTTGGCAGGTGTTACTCTTTTAGCATACATTGTACGTAAATTTAATTCTGCAGATACTTCAGATGATCCCATGAAGAATAATCATAAATTTGCTGACTTCCTTGAAGATAATGAAGGCTCGGATGATGGAGGAGATGGGGACTCAGATTAGTGACTAACACGTATAACAAAAAAGACGGCGGAAAATTGCCGTCTCTTTTGTTATTTAATTTCCTGTATGTTTGTATCGACAAGAATAAAAGGTTTCATAACTCATAAGTATTGACACCATTTTTGAAGTCCTGTAGTATCAAGGGATCTACAGGTGTCAAATCTTAGTGTCATAAATAGAAGGGGAAATTACATGTGAAATACGGCTATGTAAGGGTAAGTACAGTAAATCAAGATCTAGAGAGTCAATTACAGACACTGGAAAATGAAAACTGTGACAAGATTTACTCCGAGAAATTCACAGGGACAAAGACAGAGCGTCCTGTTTTTACAGAGCTACTAGAAATGTTAAAAGAAGGTGATACACTGGTAGTAACAAAATTAGACCGTTTTGCCCGTACTACTGAACATGGTATCAGGACAGTGAAGGAATTATTTGAAAGAGGGGTAAAGGTTCACATTCTAAATATGGGCCTGGTGGAAAACACCCCTACAGGACGTTTAATCTTTAATATCCTGAGTGCCTTTGCTGAGTTTGAACGGGATATGATTGTAGAACGGACGCAAGAAGGCAAGGCTATTGCTAAACAGCGTGGGGACTTTAGAGAAGGTAGACCGAATAAGTTTAGCAAAAAGCAAATTGAACATGCTTTAGAGATATTAAAAACCCATTCCTATAAAGAAGTTGAGAGCATGACTGGAATATCTAAAAGTACTCTAATTAGGGAAAAGAAGAAACGAGAGGTAGCAAAATGATGACAATTGAAGTTAAAACGTTTGAGTTACCGGAACAAAAGCCGGAACTATATTTTTCGCATACAGAAACATACACGCTAATATCTGTACCAGCTTGGAGCTGGTGTTATCTATGGACTATTAGCGACAACGATCAAAAGGACAAGCAACAGTTTAAAGAAGCACTGAAAGGTATTTTAGATGATTCAACAGCCATACAAATAACCGATAAGGTTTACCAATTCTTAATGACCGGAAACTAATGCCCAAGATACATTGAGTTCCGATAATAGTTTATTATGGAAATTTCACATGAATATAATATACATAACTGAAAATTGCAGATTACAAAAAAAGAGTGCGACTTGCTCGCACCTTTTTTTGTAATCCCACCAAGCGAAGCGCGGTAGCTTTACCCTTCCATAACATAGGATAATATCATTTCCTCAGACGTCTGCTATTGCTGAACAAGGAAAAATCTTGCATATCAATATAATTTAGTTTCTTATTATTACTATCTTAAAGGCTAAAAATTCTGCAAGGAACGGGTAGTATTTTTTGAGTGAGACCACTCAAAAAATCTCCACCCTTAACAAAGAAAAGCCGCCTCCTTAATCGTCGCCTAAATGGCTGTCGCCATTTCTTTCCTTTGTCCCTTTCAGAATTTTTTTCGGCTCGTTCTTGCTTTTCGCCAAGCCGATGACCAAAAGCAAGATGCGGGGTATCGGCTTGCACGAGCGATTATACGAGCCGAACCGCTAGATCGTCCGTCCCTTGTATTGCTCTCTCTCCTTAGGCCTACACGCTTACGTGGGGTTTCGTCCTCACACGACGAGCCATCCACTGCCCAAAAGCAAGGGAAGTGCCAAAACCTTAAAAAATCAAATGATAGTTCTACTACTATGTAACATTAAATAAGGAATAAAGACGCAATGTATTGATACACTTGCTTCTTTTTATAATGTTAGACATTATATAAATTCAATAATGATTGGATTCATTATATTTTAAGACCCCTTGGCTGTTTCTGGCAATTAACTGATGTGTGTTTTGGCAGCATCTTTACAATTTAATATGTATTAATAAACTTACAAATATTGTATAGTGGCTAATTTTTATGCATTTTTGGTGACCATTGCTTATTGTGCTAACTGGCAGGTTAGTTCAACAAGGAATCTTAATAATAAGGATTGAATTATATTAGAAATCCCGTAAGGAGTTAAGAAAACAATGAAATTCAATACAATTAACTTTGAAGATTGGTTTTCAACAGATATACCCGAAAAGTGGGAGTTTGAAGAAGAAAACGATTTAATTACATTCTATAATACAGTAAACCCAAAAGGTAGCTGCTCTATTAGTTGAACTGGTTTGATAATCTGTGCATCCCGGCCAAATCCAAGAAAGTATTCGGCAAAGAAGTTGACAATTTGAATTCTAATAATATAATAGTCATATGACTTTAGAACAAAACGATACGCAACGAATAAAAATATTTAATGCCTTAGCAGATGAAAAAAGGATCGCAATCATCCGCTTATTGTATTACGGAAACAATCGCCCGATGTGTACGGATATAGGAAGGAGTTTAGGTGTAAGTAAGTCCAATGGTTCCTATCATTTAAAAATTTTATCCGAAGCAGAGCTGGTGAAGATTGATCGTGAGGGTGTCATAAAATATGTCTCATTAAATGAGGAGACATTCACCCGCTATTTACCTGGGTTTTTGGCTACACTTTAATGTAGCCTCCTTTTTTGGTTATTAGTTCTAAAGTTTTATGACTTTGATATAACGGAGGAGAAATAGATGAATCAAAAAGAGAATAGGTTGATTATCACATTATGTTTAATCGTTTTATCCGGGGTAGCCAATTCACTTTTGTTTAATGTTGCCTTATTTGAAATGATGAATGGGCTTGGAGTGACAGCTTCCAAAATTAGCTGGGTGGTTATTTCCTATACTTTAGTGATTGCCTGTGGTTCGATTACTTATAGTAAGCTAGCCTCTTATTTTCAAATTAAAAGTTTGTTGATTTTTGGGATTAGTTTATTCGTTACAGGTTCCCTTATAGGGTACACGACGAATGATTTTATCGTTGTGGTCTTGGCCCGTATTATTCAAGCAGCGGGTGGTAGCTCGTTTATTGCATTATCCATGATCCTGACGAATCAGTATCTCACCTTCCCTAAACGCAATCTGGCTTTAACATTAATAGGTGCCTGTCTATCACTTGGTTCAGGAATAGGATTTTTGCTCGGAGGCTTCTTTACTCATTTTTGGGGCTGGCACTCCCTATTTTTATTAATGAGTATGGCTATTTTTACGTTGCTAGGAATTATTTTGTTTGTGCCCTCCGGATATGCCAATCATAAGAAGCTTACTCAACCGTTTGATTTTTTAGGCTTCCTTTATTTATTGACTTTTGTCGTGACGTTTATTTTAGGAGTCAAATTAAATGGTTATTTGCTAATCATTACAGTGATATCTGTATTTTTTATGGGGATCCATGGCAAACGTCAAGATGTCGGGATATTTATGGATCTGTCAGTTTTTCGATTCTATGCCTTTAATCGGTTCCTTTTGCTTAGTTTTATTAATAGTGCTGCCATGGTGGGAATTATTTTTCTTTTTCCGTTATTAGCAGGACAGCAGTTTCATGTCTCTGCCTTGAAAACTGGCTTTATTTTGGCGGGGATATCAATCTTTTCCTTTTTGCTGAGCTTCGTAATAAGACCAGCTATAACCCGCATCCAAGGGAATGGTCGATTGGTCGTTGCTGTCGTCCTTCAATTCATTGGATTTCTGCTATTAGCCATCTTTGGAGTAAACCAATTTGCAGTGGCTAGTGTTGGCGTTGCCCTTATTAATATAAGCTTTACAATCCTTACCATTGTCATCAATATTGATATTCCCCACACGATAAAGAAGGAAAAAAGTGCAATGGGGCTGGGGATCTATAACTTAATCAACTTTTTAGGAATGTCATTTGGCCCTTCAATAGCGAGCCGAATCCTAAACGTGACATCAAGTTTCAGCCTGAGCTTTGGATTTTTCGTTAGTCTATTACTTGTAGCATTGCTATTATCATGCGTGAGCAGCATTCCAGTCTCTTCAAGGAAGATAAAGCAGTCACGTCAACTGTAATCTTAAAAAACTGGTTAGATATTTTCTAGCCAGTTTTTTAGTGCTTAAAACCTTTTGAATGGTTCTTTTAGCTTGGACGACTTTCATTCGTACACGGTCACAATAATTCCATCCATATTGTCACCTGAGATAGCCCTAGAAGGCATTACTAAAAAAAACGCTAAGATAAACTAAACGGAAAGTGGGAAGACCATCAGGTTTTGGCCATCATTAATCCTAAAGATTAACTGATAAAGACACTTTGAAAATGTTGACTTCGTTAATTCAGAAATCAATTGCTTTATTCCCCAAAAGGGCGCTTTTCTTTAGTAAGAAGGCGTCTTTTTTGTATGCTCCTACACAAAAGGTTGTGAAGATTTTCACTTAAACTATAGGGTAGCAAGAGTGAAAAAGGAACGTATCTGTACTCCCACCCCAAAAGTTAGAGCTGAATTCTGACTTTTGGGGTGCTTATCTATGACTAAAAATACTTCCTATAAAATTCCTGTCTGATGCTTCCGCTTAATTGTGCATAAATCCGGGTAGTTTCATTTTTTTCGTGATCTAATAAGCTTTGAATAACATCGAGAGGTGCTCCATTATTCAATAAATGGGTCGCATAGCTGTGCCTCAGTTGGTGAGGATGAATGTCTTTGTTAATACCAGCACGGTTGGAAATCCGCTTAATTATGTATCGCATCGTGGCAATGCTCATTCGATGAGGATCGCGTTCCGTAACAAAGATAGCAGGATCCCTGTCTACACGACTATCCAGGTATCGTTTTAACCAAATTTCGCAGCGAATATTAAAATAGACCTCCCGTTCCTTATCGCCTTTACCTCTTATAACAGCAGACCGGTTCGACCAATTAATTCTACCTCTATCTAGGGTAACAACTTCTCCTATTCGGCATCCCGTGGAGAACATGAATTCAAACAGAGCCTTTTCCATTGGGGAACAACAGGATTCCCGTAAATGTTCAATTTCCATTTCGGTCAAAAATTTAGGAATTCGTTTCCCAGTTTTAGGTTCTTTTATTTTAGCTGCTGGGTTTTTGGGAATATGCCCTTCTTCATGAGACCATCGAAATAATGATTTCATAAAACGAATTCGATGAGCCAAACTTGCAGGCTTGAGACTTTCACTTGATTTTGCTAAATAAGCTTTTAATTGATCCGTAGTGATCGTATCAAGTTGAACATCATTAAAAAAGCGTATAAGTAAGCCGGACTGTAGTTTATATGCTTTTAATGTTTGCGGCGAAAAGCCTTCAATACGTTTATCAGATTCATACGTTTCCCATGCTTGAGATAATAACAAGTTCATCTCTCCCCAAAAATTCTTTTTTCAGGAATTATTGACCTGTTTCTCGAAATTGAAACGGCGGTTCTTATTAAGCTAAATGGCAGGTTAATTCAATAAAATAAAAGGGTATTGACAACAAAATTTATAAGTATTATTATTACCTCATATTCGAGATAATTTAATTCGAGATTTTTTAAGGGGGTGAGATTAATGGAGAGGAAATTTAATAATTTGCCCTTTCTGATATTAATGCAAACATCTAAAGCAATTCATGATCGAATAAAGGAAGAAATGACAAAAAACAAGCTTGGTATTACGGAATTTTCTGTTTTAGAGGTACTTTATCAAAAAGGGAAAAAAACAATTCAACAAATTGGAAATTGCATATTGGTCTCAAGTGGTTCGATGACCTATGTTATAGATAAACTAGAACAAAGAGGTTTATTAAGACGTCATGCCTGTCAAAATGATCGCCGGGTGATACATGTGACATTAACTGATGATGGAAATGAATTTATGAACGACATCATGCCGAAATATTATAAGTTTGTTAATCAAATGTTTGGCTCATTAGATTCTGAAGAGGCAGAGACATTGGTGCAGCTTTTGAAAAAAGTAAAGAATAAATTTTAAACTTTCATTTTTTTAATACATTATCTCGAATTCGAGATAAATAACGTTTAGGAGGATTTTAAGATGATAAATATTGGTTTATTAATCATTCGTTTGGTAATTGGTTTACTATTTGTGGGTCACGGTGCTCAAAAATTATTTGGCTGGTTCGGTGGCTATGGATTGAAAGGAACCGGTGGATGGTTTGAATCTATTGGCATGAAACCAGGAGTAACAATGGCTCTTTTCGCAGGGTTAGCAGAATTTATTGGTGGAATTTTGTTTGCATTAGGACTTTTAACTCCACTTGCAGGAATTTTGATTGCAGGGACTATGGCAATGGCGATTGTGAAAGTTCATGCTCCTAACGGATTATGGGCAACAGCTAATGGATATGAATACAACTTAACTTTACTTGCAGTTGCTATTGGTATAGCTTTGGTCGGTCCCGGTCAATATGCTTTAGATTCATTTTTATTTTGAAATATATGGTCTTCGTGGGCTATGTTCTTGTTTTGAAAAGAGAAAAAGTAATGAAACATATATTTCAAAAAGGAACGATCTATTAAAATTTTTTCACGGTAAATCCGTAGCCAAATGGTATACAAAGATTGTGACAGGAGTGAAATGAGATGGAACTCTTAGGACTACATCATGTATCAATATTAACAGGAAAAGCAGAAAAAAATTATGAATTTTATACAAAAATTTTAGGAATGAGATTGGTAAAGAAAACAGTTAATCAAGATAATACAGAATCCTATCATCTTTTCTATGCTGACGCGGAAGGAACCCCAGGAACTGAAGTTACGTTCTTTGACATTCCTCATCTTGGGCAAACATACAGGGGAACTTCAGATATTTCTACTGTATCGCTAAGGGTTAGAAATTTAGATTCATTGTTATTTTGGAAAGAACGTTTTAACCAATTTGGGGTTGAATATGACGATATTCACAAAAGAGCAAATCGTGATACATTGGCTTTCAGAGATTTCGAAGGGACTCGCTTAATACTGGTAGCCGATAACGGTGAAAAAGGTGTGAGAGCTGGGGTTCCTTGGCAAAAGGATGACATTCCACTTGAACATGCCATTATTGGTTTAGGACCTGTAACCCTCACTGTCGCAACGGCAGAACCAACTATCGGTGTTTTAACTGAAATTATGGGTTTTCGCTTTGCCGGTTCTTACCCTTCACTTGAAGTGTATTATCCTGATATATTGATTTATACAACTGGAGAAGGCGGCAGCGGTGCGGAAGTTCATATTGAAACAAGACCCGATTTGCCAAGGGTCCGCTTAGGTCGCGGAGGTGTTCACCATGTTGCTTTCCGTATTCCGAATGAGGAAGAATATGACCAATGGGCAGTGCGTTTGAAAGAATATAGGTTACCGAATTCAGGGAAAGTGGAACGCTATTACTTCAAGGCATTATATTTCAAGGAACCCAATGGTATCTTATTTGAATTATCAACGGATACACCAGGATTTGCAACAGATGAACCAATGGAAACAATGGGGGAAAAATTAGCACTTCCACCATTTTTGGAACCAAAACGAAAAGAAATCGAAGAAAAATTACGACCATTAATCTTAAATTAAATCTTGGAGGAATATATAATGAACCATCTAAAAGGAATACACCATGTAACTGCTATTACAAGCAGTGCAGAAAAGAACTATGAATTTTTCACTTATGTTTTAGGTATGCGTTTAGTTAAAAAAACGGTAAATCAAGATGATATTCAAACCTATCATTTATTCTTTGCAGATGATAAAGGCAGCGCAGGCACAGACATGACTTTCTTTGACTTCCCCGGCATTCCGAAAGGCATACATGGGACAAATGAGATTTCAAAGACATCGTTCCGTGTACCGAGTGATGAATCATTAGACTATTGGGCAAAACGTTTTGATCGTTTAGAAGTCAAACATACTGGAATCAAAGAGCAATTTGGCAAGAAAACCCTCTCTTTTATTGATTTTGATGATCAGCAATATCAATTGATATCAGACGAATTCAACAAAGGGGTGGAATCTGGCACACCTTGGCAAAAGGGTCCAATTCCACTGGAATATGCAATTACAGGGTTAGGACCTATTTTTATCCGTATTGCGAACTTTGATTACTTTAAAGAAATGATGGAAAAAGTCCTATTATTTAAAGAAACAGATAAAGAAGGTTCATTCCATTTATTTGAAGTGGGAGAAGGCGGGAATGGTGCCTCGGTCATTGTAGAACATAATGCTATTCTTCCTGAATCCCGGCAAGGTTTTGGTACGGTTCACCATGCGGCATTTCGTGTAGAAGATCGCTCTGTTTTAGAAGAATGGATTGAACGGATGAATAGTTTTGGATTCAATACATCCGGTTATGTAAATCGTCACTTTTTTGAGTCATTATACGCAAGAGTGGCACCGCAAATTTTATTTGAGTTCGCTACAGATGGTCCTGGTTTTATGGGAGATGAACCTTATGAAACGCTTGGGGAAAAATTATCTTTGCCTACATTCTTAGAGCCTAAACGTGCACAAATAGAAAAATTAGTTCGCCCAATTGATACAGTGAGAAGTACAAAAGAATTCATCAAAGAATAAAAGGAAAAATATTAAATTAGCTCTTCAAAGCGTTTCTATAAAAAATAAGCCGGCTGCTTAATGAATAGGTAGTCGGTTAGTTTTGTTAAAATATATGAAGTTATTTTCCACCTGCACTTGATTTCTTGCGTAGACCTCTCCTTATGTTTTTTTATTGTGATTGTGCAGTTTCTACATCTTTATTGTAAAATTTCACTGTGCTCTTTAAACGATTGTTTTAGGAATAGATTTGTTATCAATAAAAGGAACAGAATACTTTAATAAGATTGAGTTCCCTTATTGACATACAAATTTTATAATTATATAATAAATCTCGAATTCGAGTTAATTTACAAAGGGATTGATAATTTTGAGTTCAATTAATAATGAGGATTTATCTTTAAAGTTATTTGTTGTACTATCACGAGCAGTACAGTCAGTATCAAAACGTATTGAAGAAGACATAAAAAGATACGGACTAAACCAAACTGAATTTGCAGTTTTGGAGTTACTGTTTCATAAAGGTGATCAACCTATACAGAAAATTGGTGAAAAAATATTGCTGGCAAGCAGTAGTATTACGTATGTGGTTGATAAGTTAGAAAAGAAACATCTTTTAGTACGAAAACCATGTCCTAAGGATCGCCGTGTTACGTATGCATCAATCACTTCAGAAGGCAATGAATTACTAAGTAACATTTTTCCTCAACACAAAGAGGCAATCCATCAAATATTTGGCGGTTTGGACGCTTGCGAGAAAGAGAAAATGATTGAACAGCTGAAAAAATTAGGATATCATGCTCAAGGATCATAAAAATTTTTAACAAATATCTCTAATTAGGAATATCTTGCTTAGTTATAAATAAAAAGGAGGTGATAAAAGTAATAAGTATTAGCTTACTATACGTTTTAACGGTATCCAAAATGAATAAGCTTCTTTACATGCTTAGATCAATGATTGCTGCAACAATGGTAATGACCAATAAGTTAAGGTGCATGCTCCAAATGGCTTATGGGCAAATCAAAACGGGTATGAATATAATTTAATGTTGCTAGTAGTAGCGCTTGGCTCAGCCTTAATAGGTCCTGGTCAGTATGCTTTAAATGCTTTTTTTATTATAATTTATCTCGAATTAAGTATTCTTCAATTAGAAGTTGTTTTGCTTGATATGAGTTTAACTGTAACAAATAGAATCTGGGGAACTACAATCATAATTAGAAAAAGATCATGCAAATGTAGAGATACATTGGGAGGATCAAGGGCATCACTTAACTACTTAAGAAGTTAAAGTCACAGCAATTTGGTATCGAAAATTATTTATTAAATAATACAACTATTACGGAGGGTTAGAGAATGTTGGTAAAGAACGAAATCGGAGCACTTATTTTACGAGTAACATTAGGAGCATTATTTTTGATTCATGGTTTAGTAAAGTTTCAAGGCGGAATTGAGAATATTGTAGGATGGTTTGAAAGCATTGGTTTACCAGGGTTTATGGCATATGGAGTGGCCTTGGTTGAACTGATTGGCGGGGTTGCACTGATTCTTGGATTAGGAACACGACTTGTATCCGCTTTGTTTGCATTACTCATGATTGGAGCAACACTAAAAGTGAAACTTTCGGTCGGTTTATTAGGAAATGGTCAAATGGCAGGATATGAGTTAGATTTAGCATTTTTGGCAATGGCAGTTTATCTTGTAATCAATGGAAGCAAGGCGTTATCAGTAAGCCAATTGATTTTTCAAAAAGATTCAAATGAGTTCAAAAGAGCTGCTTAATAAATGAATGTAGCTTTTAAAAGTAAGAAATAATAGGTGGTGTGTGAAAATGGGTTTTTTATCCAAATTATTTGGAAGTTCATCTATAAAGGAGACAGAAACAATGGCAAATGTAAAATTAGCAGTAATTTATTACAGCATGGGTGGAACAAACTATCAATTGGCAAAATGGGCTGAAGAGAGTGCAAAAGAAGTTGGAGCAGAAGTAAAAGTATTAAAAGTACCAGAATTAGCTCCTCAATCAGCAATTGAAGGAAACCCAGTTTGGAAAGCTCATGTTGACGCAACGAAGGATGTGCCTGAAGTAACATTAAATGACTTAGAATGGGCAGATGCGATAATCTTCAGCGTTCCAACTCGATTTGGTAATATGCCAGCGCAAATGAAGCAGTTCTTAGATACTACAGGTGGTCTTTGGTTTAATGGAAAACTTGTTAATAAGGTAGTAAGTGCGATGACTTCTGCTCAAAACTCTCATGGTGGTCAAGAACAAACCATTTTATCATTATATACGTCAATGTATCACTGGGGTGCAATTGTAGCAGCTCCTGGATATACTGATCCTGTAACATTTGGTGCTGGTGGAAACCCATACGGAACTAGTGTTACGGTTGGTCAAGATGGAAAAATGATCGAAGATGTACAAGCTGCAGTCAAGCATCAAGCTAAACGAACTGTTACAGTTGCGGAATGGGTAAAAAAAGCGAATCAAAAAATGTAATGGAAAAGAAAGGCTAATCGGTAATTCCCGATTAGCTTTTTGTGTGTAAAAATGCAAAACTATGAGAGTAAAGATTGTGAAAATATGTACTTAAACAAACGGGGTGCGAGAGTTAAACAAAGGGGTGCTACGGCAGCTCTTTTTCTTGTACCACTAACTGGCAGGTTAGTGGTAGAGGGATTTTAAACACAAACATACTTAGACTCTGTTTTTTGAAAAAATGAGATCGTCCTGGAAGGACCTTTGTAAGCTCTCAGAATTACTAATATTATTTAGGATTGTCTGGCGGAAAAAGGTAAGACATATCTTTACAAATTTATAGGGATATATGGATATGCCAAAAGGTGCGCTCTAACGAGTGCACCTTTTGTTTTATGAATTGTATATTTCTCTGTTTAAATTCACAATATCCTTATGTGAAAATTCAACTTCTTTTTTTTCTGCAAGGAGCTCTGCAAACATTTCCATCACTTTATCCCGTAGTAATGGTGCTTTTTCTTTACTTGCCTTTTTCAACGCTTTCGTTAGTTCATCTTTTGTTAGCTCCGTACAGTAAGCAGGAGTTCCTGGCTGTTGTCTCCAAGAGTCACTTATAGAACCACTATCTACTGCGTCGAATCCTAGCTCGTTTACTACGTTCATGACTACTTGTTTTTGTGATGGGTCATTACCAGCAACTGCCATCGCAATTCGTCCACTAGAATCTTCGGATGTTCCTTCATTTTCTAAAGTATGGGCTAATAAGTTGTTGAAAGCTTTAATGATAGGTCTGCCTAATTGATTTGAAACCCAAACACTTTCAACCATCCCGTTCTCGATTTCTTCAATTTTGCCGTCTCTAAAAGGATAATAATTTGAAGTATCTACAATGATTACTTCCTCTCCGACTTGATCGATAATGTTCCGAATACTTGGCAGTGCTTTTATAGGGAGAGATAGTATAAGAACTTCAATATTTGTAATTGCATCCTCTACACGCACGGGTGTTCCAGCAAGCTCTTTTCCTTCTAAACGTTCAATTCCTCGTGCATCTGCAATCTTGACATTATGCCCGTTCTTAACTAATTTTTTAGAAATAATGGACCCAATTGGTCCTGCACCTATAATTCCAAATCGCATGATTGTTCCTCCTAAAGAATTTATATATCAAAGAATAATTCCGCTAACGTTACACAATCATATTTTCAGCTGAATCATTCACCTCTTATCAAACCGTAAACAAAGCATCATATGTCTTTATAAACGTATTGAGTATTTTGGTTACATATACTAGAATATAATCATTTCTCATCTTTTTGAAGAAGGCAATAAAAATTGACATAGTACATTTTTTTGTACTTAACAGTAGAAAGCAGGTGAAATGGTGTCTAGATTATGTAAGGATGGATTTAAAAAAAAGTGTATAAAGGAACAAAGAGAAGTATATGGTATCGCCTATACCCAAAACATACTTTCAGGTCGTTGGAAATATCTTATTCTTTGGTTTTTAAAGCCCACAGAGCGTCGTTATAGTGAAATCAAAGCTTTTTTAGGTGATATTTCACAAGGTTCTCTCACAAAGCAACTTCGAGAACTAGAAACAGATGGCTTAATTAACCGCATGGTTTATCCAGAGGTACCTCCTCGTGTTGAATATTCATTAACCTCAAAAGGGGAAGAATTCATTCCTATTATCGATTTGATGGAAGCGTTCGGAAAGAAGTTTGGGGAGCAAGCAGATTAAACCAAAACGGTCACATCTATCGTTTCCCCCACAGAAATGAAAAATTAAATGGTGGATAAAGTAAAAGTTGTGGGACGAGAAATCGTTCCAAAGGCAACTTTTTCTTTTACGATAAAGGTTTGTGAAGAAATGTACTTAAACTAAAGGGTAGCGATTCTTCAATAATGAAGGATCGCTTTTCTTATTCGACTAAATGGCAGGTTAGTTGAAGAAGGTAATATTTGGATCAAGATAGATATAAGTAGAAAAGTTAATAACAAGGGGTGATTTTTTAGAGAAAAATATTGGGGATGTAGATTTTTTTAAACAAGTAGTAAAAAGACTTTGCAAAAAAAAACAATATTTCCCCTCAGAAACCTAAATTTGAAATCATCGAGAACGTAATGGTTATTAGCATTAAGAACCATTTAAAAGATGGAGTAGACTTAGATTGTTTTAATATTTTAAACCTTATTTACCGAATAATTGGACCTTTAGAAGAGAGCTGAACAAACAAGAAATAGAATTATTGAGGCTTATGCAGAGTGTCAAGGCATTTTATTTTGATTATAGCAATGAAATGAATACCATTTGACGATGAATTATTTTACTAAGTTTTTAATGTTTTTACTGATATATGCAAAGTTAGCAGTATGTTAATAAAGTAATAAGGTTTACTTCAGTAAAATAAGGTATATTATATTTGTTGAATAGATTCTCTTTAAAGACAAGAAAAGTAGGTGAACAAAGTGGGAAAATATCAATTGGATAGCAAAGGTCAGGTAGCTGTGACAAAGTTTCATGAAAAACAGAAGCCTGCCAAATTTGATAAAAAGCAGCAACTTGAAAAAATACGTGCGGAGTATTTGAAAAAGAAGCAAAAACAAACAGATAAATAATATGAATGAAAACATAGGAAGACTAAAATCTCCCTATGTTTTTCTTATTCGAAGTTCTTTTTTCAATTGATGATAGAGTTTATTATTCCCATAAATTTCAGATTCAGTGACAAAAAACTCGTCATCAGATATCCATTCCTCACTAAAAATTTCAGTAGCAGAATCAATAGACTAACGGAGAACGATAATTGTTTCTGGAATAGTTCCATCCTTTTAATGTTTGCCCAGGAGGAAATAAGATGAAAAACTACATTTTTAAACAATTAAGATTTGTTCGAGAAAACACAATTAATTACGTGGCAGAAATTAATGATGAAGCATCACTGTTTATTCCAGAGGGATTTAATAATAATATAAAATGGAATCTAGGACATATATATGTTGTGCAAGAAAAGCTTGCATTTTATTTTATTAAGGAAAAAATGATAATGCCGAATAACTTTTCGGAATTATTCACTACTGATACAAAGCCCACCAATTGGGGAGATCAGGCGTTACCAACAATTAGTGAATTGATCCAATTATTAGAAAATCAAATAGAGAGGATCGAACAAACATTGGAACTTCGGTTAAAAGAAGTTATCGAGAAACCTTTTACTATACGTCAACAGGTCTTACTTTATCAATAGTAGAAGAATTACTCAGTTTTTGTTTATATCATGAAGGTATGCATTTTGCTACAATAAAATCGTACGAACGAATTATTCAGAATGAGAGAAGGAATAAGGGTATTTAGAACAAACAAAATGTCCTACTTCTTAAACAATTATTAAATAACTCTATTTTTAGCACCGTCATAAAAATGGACGGTGCTATATGTGTTAAGCTTGAAATTAAATTAGGGGTAGAAACCCACAGCCGTCAACTTAAAAAAATAAACTACCCCAAAACGATAAAATTGAGAAACTTGTGCAAAATCTTTGTTTTGGGGTAATTCTGAATTCTTAACTTGATGGGTATGTGGCGTTATCCCACATCCATCAACTTAAGAAATCCGTTGTTCCCCAAAATGAAAAAAATAAGCTTAATTCTCATAGACAATTGTGGAAAGATAAAATTTTCGTTTTGGGGTACTTCAAAATATTAACTTGATGAGCATGCGGACTTACCGCTATTTATTTTTAGAACCCGTTATAAATAAAACGGGTTATTTTTTATTGACACAAAATATACCCTAATGTTAGGATAAAAATGTACTAATTTTAGGATAAATAATATTAGGATAAAGAGAGAGAAAATAAATGACTGTTTTATCAATTATTCTTCAAGGCATATTAGGATTAGGATTCCTAATGTTTGGGTTTATGCAATTTGGTTCAAAGCAAATGGTGGATGAATTTAAGCGTTATGGGTATCCAGCAGGTTTTAGGGTATTTACAGGTCTGGTTGAAGTGATTTCGGCGGTATTAGTCATTTCAGGTATTTGGAATGATACATTAGCTGCGTGGGGTGCTTTGCTAATTGTAGGAACAATGTTGGGAGCAATTTTTACACACATGAAAGTTAAGGATCCTGTAAACAAAATGATGATGCCAATCATTTTACTCATTTTAGGATTGGTAGTTTTATTAATAAACCTAGGATCTTTGTTTGTATAAATATCGAATTAATCTAAAGGAGAAATATAAATGGAATTTAAAATTATTAAACCGCGAGATCAGGCGTATGGGCAATTCGATGACGGTAAAATTATAGAACAAAAACCGATTGGCTTTTCTGGAGAAGGATCACTAATCGATCGACTAGGACCATTATTTTACTGGGCTTGGGGACATTCTTCCGAACCCGCGGAAATTGGTCTGCATCCTCATCAAGGTTTTGAAATCATCACTTATGTAATCAAGGGTAAAGGTTATCATCGTGATACGCTTGGTACAGTAAGTGTTGTAGAGGAAGGCGGCACTCAGCTCATGCAAACAGGCTCCGGTGTGTATCATGCAGAAGCATTAAAAGAACCATCTGAAGTGTTTCAAATCTGGTTCGAACCCCATTTAAGCCAAGCAATAAAACGAACACCAACTTACTCACAATACAATTCTGAGGATTTTTCTGTCCTAGAAAAAGAAAGTGTGACAATTAAGACCATACTAGGAAATGGTTCACCCATGAAAATTGTGACAGATGCGGGGATGTGGGATATCTCCATTCCAAATGGTACGGTATATACCCATAGTCTTGCTCCAAACCGGACATTAGCTGGTTTAGCCATCAAGGGCGATGGATCGTTCACATTAGATACAAATCAACCGAATCATTTTAGACATAAGGATTTTGTTATCGTTCAATCAGGACAGGGTGGGAAAGTAACAATTCAAGCTTTAGATAAAGACCTTAGAATCTTCCTAATTGAAGTTCCGACTGAAGTTGAATATCCTCTATACAGGAAACCAAGATAACCTAAATTGAATTTTAAAAACCATTATAATAGGAGGTTCGATGAATGTATCAAGGAGATGAACAAAGTCAGTTGGATTTGAGGTTGTTTCGTGTTTGGCTGAAAGCTTCTCAAACTATTACTGAAAACATACTAAAAGATATTGAAAGCCATAATATTAGTCGGGAAAATTTTATGATTCTTGAATTGCTTTACAATAAAGGTCCGCATCCTGTCCAAAAGATCAGTGAGACGTTCTCTATTCCAAGTGGAAGTATCACCTATGTGGTAGATAAGTTAGAAAAGAAAGGGTTTGTAGAAAGACAACCAAACCCTAATGATAGAAGGGCTTCTAATGTCGTCATAACGGAAAAAGGAAGAGCACTTTTTGACAAAATTTTCCCAAAACACGTTGCAACAATCTCAGAAAATGTTTCATTCATTACTAACGAAGAGAAAGAACAGTTAATTTATTTATTAAAGAAATTAGGAATAGGTGCAAAAAATTTACAAAAATAACAGATAAAACATAAGAGGAGAAAAAAGAAATGAAATGGGTTATTCGTATTCTTCAAGGATTACTTGCGGTTGGTTTTGCAGCTTTTGGTGTAATGAAGCTAACAGGAAATGTAATGCAAGTTCAAATATTTGAAGGTTTTGGTTATCCGTTAGGATTCATGTATTTTGTAGGTTTCTGTGAAGTATTAGGGGCTATTGGACTTTTGGTTGGGTTCTGGAAATCAAGAATTGCTTTACTGGCTTCAGGCGGACTCGTATTACTGATGGTCGGTGCTGTGTTTGCACATTTTAAAGCTGGACAAGGTATAGGATTAGCTATGCCTGCCTTGGTCTTTTTCATCTTAAGTCTTGTGGTTTTACTTGGAAAAAGAGCAGGGAATTTAAGTAAGAACGTGTAAAAAAGAACTTTTGGATTTTATTGTACAGAGTTCATACGTGTTAATAAAAGTTCTTTATAATATAGATTTTTAAAAAATAATAGGTGGTAATTAATATGGGGTTTCTATCCAAATTATTTGGAAGTTCATCTATAAAGGAGGAAGAAAAAATGACAAATGAGAAATTAAATGTAGGAATTATTTTAGGTAGTACAAGACAAGGACGAGTTAGCCCACAAGTAGGAGAATGGGTGAAAGAAATTGCTGACAAACGTGGAGATGCAAACTATGAAATCATAGATATTGTGGATTATCAGTTACCATTTTTAGGAACAACTGATGGGACAGAACCAGGAATTGCAGCTTGGAATGAAAAACTTAACAACTTGGATGGTTTCGTATTCATCGTTCAAGAATATAATCACAGCATAACAGGAGCCTTAAAAAATGCACTTGATTTAGCTCGTGAAGCTTGGAATAACAAAGCAGCAGGTATCGTAAGTTATGGTTCAACTGGTGGTGCTCGTGCAGCTGAACATTTACGGGGCATCTTGGGGGAATTAATGATTGCTGATGTTCGTGTACACCCCACCTTGTCCTTATTTACAGATTTTGAAAATTATACTACCTTTAAACCAGCTGAATTACATCTTAATAATGTAAATGAAATGCTTGACCAAGTTGTCGCTTGGAGTGG
>NZ_JASATP010000045.1:0-48421 GCF_038440375.1 Bacillus sp. OTU530 | reverse complement strand
TTTACTAAGATTTTGGCACTTCCCTTGCTTTTGGGCAGAGCCCTCCACGTATGCGTACAGGCATATTGGAAGAGAGCAACATAAAATGATGGGTGATCTGGCGGTTCGGCTCGTATCATTGCTCGTGCAGGCCGATAGCCCGAATCTTGCTTTTGGTCTAGTGGCTTGGCAAAAGAGCCACAACGAGCCGAAAAAAGTTTCGCAAGGACAACAAAGAAAAAGGAATGGCGACAGTCCTCCCGTTCCTTGCGCAATTTTTAGCCTATATAGAGAATGAGATATAAATGTTATGGAAATATGTCGTGAAAGCTTGTTATATAAAGATTTTTCCTGTTTTTATAAGTTATCGAATTAGACAACTTATGGAATACCATTCCGAGAAAAATCATTTGAAAAAAAAAAGCAGTTATTAATCATTGCCCTAAAAAATTTAGGCGAACGCCCTAAAACATTTTACATAAAATAACAAGTAATACTAAGACCTTTTTTAAAATAAAGGAGAGTGAATGCTCAGATGAACTCGCCGCAATACTATCCTTATTACGCGAATCAACAGAGATATGCCCATATGGATCAAATAAATATCCATCAAAGAATCACAAATATTGAGAAGCAACTAGAGATGCTTATTAAAATGGTCGAACAGAATAATCAGATGCTTCGTTACATGCATCAGAATAATGTAAATACAAATACAATGACTGGTGGTGGTGGTGGAGCAATAATTGTACGTATGTAATTCCAAGTATACAAATTAAGATGGAAAACCGAAATTGCGAATGTGATTTGTATTAATGATTTAATCAATGAAAGAGTGCGGAAGAAGGGATATTATGTATCATCATTGGAACTCATTTGATTACAATAATACTCATGCAAAGACAAGATCAGAGTCACGACATATTGCTCAAAGGATAGCAAATATAGAACTTCAATTAAATCACCTTATGGAAACTTTTTCACAGCAACAGCAACTTTACCAACAACTTCAACAGGCTTATTTAAACCACTCTTATCAACAACAGAAAGAAGATCCAACTATAGAAAATTTATACCTGCAACAGATAGAACACTCTGAATCAGAGGAACGTAATTCTGAACAACCAGAACCGGGAGTACCATCTGAAAAATATAAATTACCAGAAAAGCCTAGAAGTGTATTTATTCCGCCTGGAGTAAGTGGAATTGTTAGGATGTAAAAGGCATGCATGGATAGTAGCCTGTCTCATGATGTAATTCCTCTTTCTTCATGAAATGGACTTCCAATAAGACATTTTATATGAACACGAAAGCCCTTCAGATAGCTTAATTGGAGGGTTCTTGGTAGTCTCCTAAATACATTGAATTTCTGTAATATCGCGTTATGAAACTAAAAATGAATATAATATGCGTTATTTCTTGTTCAACAAAGGTCAGTAACGTTCAATAAGCATCGTCCATTACCACCGACACGGCATTCGAACACGTAATAGGTATTCACCTATGTTTGCTTAAATGAATATCTTATTGTCAAGGCCATTTTTAGGGGGAATCGGTGTGGGATACTATGTTACTGTAGAATCAGGCGTAAAATTATATGTAGAAGATATATATCCCGAGGGCAGTAAGACGATCGTGTTTTTACATGGTTGGCCGTTAAGCCATAAACAGTTTGAGTATCAATTTGATGTTCTTGCCTTAATGGGTTATCGCTGTATCGGAATTGACTGGAGAGGATTCGGAAAGTCGGATAAGCCAATAACTGGTTACAATTTTGACCGATTGGCAGATGATATATGTGCAGTAGTTGGTGTACTTCAATTAGACAATTTCACTCTTGTAGGTCACTCTACAGGTGGCGCAATCGCGATTCGGTATATGTCCCGACATAATGGTTACGGAGTATCCAACCTTGTCCTTGTAGACGCTGCAGCTCCTACAGGCTTTACTACAGAAACTGCGACTAGATTCCTTACTCAAGCGTTAAATGACCGTCCTAAGATGATGCAAGAAGTGACAGACGCCTTTTTCTTTCAATATATAACAAGCGCATTCTCTGAGTGGTTTTTTCAATTGGGCTTACAAGCAGCAGGCTGGTCAACGGCAGCGATCATAATTACACTAAGAGATGAGACGCTTTATGCCGATTTGCCAAAAATACTTGTCCCTACCTTAATAGTTCACGGTGTTCACGACAAAGTTATTCCATTTGCACAAGCTCAGGAACTAAATCAAAAAATAGGAAATTCACAGCTTGTTCCGTTTCATTACAGCGGTCATGGTTCCTTCTGGGAAGAACGTGACAAGTTTAATGAGCTATTAAGGCAATTTATTGGTTGATAGCCTCTTCAATTAAACGTACGATTATTGAAAAGGGAATCACTCTGATAAGCCAAAAACATGCATGTCTTTATTTAAAACATGTCTGTTTTTGGCTTATTTGTATGTGGTAAAAAATCACCATTTGATGCATTTAACCCAAGGTAAATGAAATACGCAGTTTTATTTAGAAAATAAAGTTAGGCATAGAACGTCCCTTAAGAATTGTGAAAGTTTTCACTTAAATCAAACGGGAATATCAAATATTTTTGATAGAGTGCTTTAGTGAATTAATTACCGAGAATGCATGTTATGGAAACTTGAGGTGAATTATCCTATACAAAGAAAGAATGAGAAGATAAAAAATTATGATTTACTCCTCGTTTTTGATTGCTTAAGTTAAGAAATTTATTTACTACCAATTCGGGTATTTCCGTATGCTGCTGCTTTTATGCATTCTTCCATTACCAAAGCGACTACATTTAAAAGTTTTTTCATTAGAATTATCTCCTTCAATATATTGATTACACTTTATATTTTTTATGCTTCTTCAGCAAATTCGCTATATATTCATGGCAACGGAAACAATAGTAATGAAAGCGAATAATTGTTTTATTTAGTTTCTAATAAGACATGTTAAGTAGATATGCCCGGAAAAAACTAACTTGGGATATCACATTTCAAGAATATATCTTGATAGCGGGCCCCCTAAGATTAGAGGAAAGGTAAGTTGAATTTATATAGGGCTTTCAACTTGTTTAGTTGTAAGAACTATGTTATTAAAAATTGCTATGTTACAAAAAATAATTAACAAACGTCATCTTTATTAATAGAAGAGTACAAATTGAATGTAACCAATTGGTTTGTTAGTTAATGTTGTTTGTGATTCATTTTAGCATCTAGACTAAATGTATAGGCTTTATGGATGAACATTGAGTCACATCCTATTTGGATATCGTTAGGACATATAGCCAGTTTATTATACATTACTTTCATGCACATGGAGGATTAAACAATGAAACAATTTATAAATATGCGTTATCCAGTGGAATTACTAAAACGTATTGATGATTTTAAGGAAAAGAATGATTTTAAAACTCGTACACAAGCTATTATTTATCTTATTCAATTCTCACTTAAAAAGTTGGAAAAATCAGGTGTGAAATAGTTATTTTTTCTTGAAAATAATTCATCCTGTTTAGGTTTTGTTGCAAAAACTTCAAAATAATTATGATTAATCTTTAAAGTAAGCCTGTATTCAAACAACTTATATGAAAGAGCAGCACCCTGGTACGATAAATGTATTAATTTAAGTAGGGTGCTTTTCATATGCCACAACAAAAACTAACGATTGTCCCCGTCTACATATCGAAAACGAAAATACTTCTGCAACAAATCCAGCAGTACTTTCCTCGAATCCTGTTTGCACGATCAAAACGGCCAATGCTGAAATTTCCTTCTTTACCGCTGGAACGTTCTGACCTGAATACAAATGATAAGAATCTTTCCAATTGATTCATTCGTGCATTACACGACTGGCTATTGCCTATTTCCGAACGAAGGAAGTCTTTGATGATGGCTCAATCAATTATTGTTCCTTTATTCGTTTCATTAAACAAAACAATGCCAATAAGGTGATTTTAAATTAACATAAATGATAAAAATCATATTAATACTAATACTAACAATAACTTTATTGTTAGAAAATTGACTTAGGTTAATTGAACAGGGTTTTAATATTTCAATTACCGTATTTATTTTAAAATTAAATAAAGAAATATGCAGTTTAGTTCTGAACACTATAAGGCACAAAAAAAGAAGTTAAGAAGCCAGATGCGATAAATAGAGGTAGCTCGGTAAGTATAAAGCTCTTAAATTGTGTGCAATATGGATTGGGAACGAGGAAATTTTCAAAAAAGGGGTGACTAAACATGGAAATAGTGATTGAATTGGACAATTATAAAACGAATGATACGTTAGAGGAAGATCTTGTTGGCAGCCTTGTTGATAAGGCTGGGGTCATTGCAGCTTTAACCTTAAATGAAAATGTTATTTAGATTGTCCTAATAGAGAATTTACACTTAGGTTTGAAAATTTCTAAGATTAACATCAAAAACTCAGCTTAAAATACATATCAGGCTTTCGTGATTCATCTGTATGGGGCGTTTCCTACATGATTGGTGAAATTTTTGGCGTCAGGGAACAAAAAGCGGCATAGGGGAAAATAGAACGCTATGTTGAATTTCACAATACAAAAATACTTACTGAGACGATGAGAGGATATTGTTTTTAATTGTCGGGTGTAAGAATATAGAAATGAGGTATTGGAGTGTTAGATGAACTTGATATGAATTTTTTACTTTCCTTGTATGAATACAAATTCAATTACGAGAAAAAAGTTAATTTTGAAGAACTAGGTTTTGAAAACAGTAAACATGCTGCTTACCATCTTCATAAACTTAAAAATCTTGCTTATATTCGCTTTAACGAGGAAGAAGCTTTTCATCAGGGCGGAATGGAGGATGAAAAGTACAATAATAACGTGCTTGAGATTTTCCCCGAAAAATTAGAGTTTGAGGAAAAAGGAATTGAAGAAGTAAAAAAGCAGTTATAAGAAATTAGAGTATTCCCTTAGGAGTGCTTTTTATGTGGATGGAAACTATGGTACTCAGCTTTAGCATATCCAATTTATTTGGTATACTTGCAGGCAATTTAAACCTTGTTAGATAGCTTATTAAGTATCCCTTAAAAAACAAATAATTTCCCCTTTGGAATGTTGTATCAATTGGCAGTCTCAAACGAGGCTGCTTTCTGTTTTCTCTTGATTGTATTATCCTCGATTTTAAAAATAACGGTTTTTGTTCATGTGCGCCTAGCATGGATGCAATCTATAGGATGATAGAGTTCCTTCAATTAACTTTAAGTCATTGATTAATAGGCATTCTTCAAGTGCAAGATGATCTTAATCCTACATAATTTTTACTGTGTTGCCGATAATAGTAATACAGAGGAGGGATAAAAATTAACATCAAGACTATTCTGAACAAAATGAACAAACAAACCTCTCGAAGCCAAGGGGATTCCCATAACGGTTCGAATGAAAAAAGACCATTAGATATAAATCTTCAAAATAATCTTTGTATAGTAAAGGAAGCTGTTGGTAACAGTTCTGATATTATTATTAGAGAATTATACGTCGGTCAAGAAGCAGTAAAGGTAGCGATCTTATACACAGATGGTTTAGCTGATTCTAAGTCAGTGAATAATTTCATCTTGGAGTCCATCATGTTGGATTCAGTTCCCCACTTCTCACATAACAATGCGATTCAAATCTTGAAAGATCATGCATTAGCTGTAGGGGAGGTTAAAGATGCTACGGATATCGATACTCTTTTAACCGCTATTCTATCAGGTGATACGGCCGTCATGATTGATGGATTTTCCCAATGCTTGATCTTGGGGCTGAAGGGTTGGAAAGACCGAGGGGTGACTGAGCCAGCTACTCAGAATGTTATCCGCGGGCCACGGGAAGCTTTTTCAGAAACGATACGGACCAACACAGCTTTAATTCGCAGGAGGATTAAAGACCCTAACCTTAGATTAGAAACAAAACCTGTCGGCAGGGTTACAAAAACCGATGTTGCAATTATGTATATCAAGGGTATCGCCAATGAAAAGATAGTGGAGGAAGTTCAAAATCGTATTGATCGCATTGATATTGATGGGATCTTGGAATCGGCCTATATCGAAGAGCTAATCCAAGACGAAACGTTTACCCCTTTTCCTACAATGAGTAATACCGAACGACCGGATGTTGTAGCGGCAGCTCTTCTAGAGGGACGTATAGCCATCCTCGTTGACGGAACGCCATTTGTTCTAGTCGTTCCATCATTATTCGCGCAATACTTCCAATCCGCTGAAGATTATTATCAACGTTCTGATTTAGGGTTAATTCGAATCTTACGTTATCTTTGTTTTTTTCTGGCTCTCTTGGCACCGTCTTTATACATTGCCATTACCACCTTTCATCAGGAAATGTTGCCGACACATCTGCTGATAAGTTTAGCTGCCCAACGTGAAGGAGTACCTTTTCCGGCTATGGTAGAAGCGTTTTTAATGGAAGTCACGTTTGAAATATTACGTGAAGCTGGAATTCGAATGCCGAGAGCAATTGGACAAGCTGTTTCCATTGTTGGAGCTTTAGTAATCGGTCAAGCGGCTGTTGAAGCAGGAATCATATCTGCGGCCATGGTTATCGTGGTATCTATGACTGCCATTGCCAGTTTTGTTTTTCCTTCTTACAATATGGCGATTTCAGTGAGATTATTGCGATTTGTATTCATGGTGTTAAGTGCGACCTACGGGCTTTTTGGCATTACAGTAGGACTGTTTCTCTTAGTGTTGCATCTGGCCAGTTTACGTTCTTTTGGAGTACCCTATATGTCCCCATTTGCTCCATTTATCCCGTCTGACCAAAAAGATGCTATGTTTCGTTTTCCACTATGGGCCATGTTTTCCCGCCCACACTTAATCAATCAGAAAAATATCATCCGTCAACAACAGGCCTCGGAAGCAAAGCCAAGGAAATCGTGAAGAAGGTGGTTTTATGCGGGGAAAAGCTTGGCTCCTATTTATTATGGTTTTATTATTGACATGTATTACAGGTTGTACAAATAAAAGGGAATTAAATGAACTCGGAATTGCGATGGGAATGGGGATCGACAAGGTTGGGAAAAAATATAAAGTAACCGTCCAGCTTGTAAACCCTGGTGAAATAAGTGCAAAAACTGGAGAAGGGGGGCGCTCACCAGTCAATACTTTTGAAGCAACCGGAACGACTATGTTTGAGGCAATAAGAAGATTGACGACGGAGTCTCCTCGGAAAATTTATTTTGCTCATCTCAGGATGGTCGTTATCGGAGAGGATTTAGCGACAAAAGGGATAGCGAAAGTCCTAGACTTTATTAGTAGAAACCCGGAATTTCGACCTGATTTCTATATTATAATCAGCAAAGGAAAAAGAGCGGAGAGTGTATTAAAAGTAATGACTCCTATTGAAAAAATCCCTGCGCAGCAGATTTTCACAAAGCTTCGAACATCCGAAAAGGAATGGGCTGCTACGGGAACGATTACATTGGCTGATTTAATTAAAAGTTTAACCAGTAAAGGAAAAAAAGCGCCGGTAGTAACAGGAATCCGCATTCAGGGAGAACGAGAAAAAGGGAATCTACAAGAATCTGTAGAGAGGATTGATGTGCCTGTTAAGCTCATCTATACTGGCTTGGCTGTTTTTAACAAAGATAAGCTGATAGGATGGCTCGATGAGGATCAAAGCCAAGGATATAACTATACGCAGGGAAAAGTAAAAAGTACCATTGAAGACGTCGCTTATAAGAAAGGGAGGGTTGGTATTGAGATTATTGAAGCGAAGAAAACCATCCACAGCAAAGTAAGAAACGGAAAACCAGAAGTCGTTATTGAAATACAAGTGACTGGGAATGTTTCCGATATTGAAACGAATGACCTGGATCTTACGAAAAGCAAAGCCATTCATGAATTAGAAAATCGGGTTGAACAAAACATCAAACGAAAAATAGAGCAGTCGATCCAAAAAGCGCAAGAAGAATTAAAAGTTGATATCTTTGGTTTTGGTTCAACAATCGAACGGGATGAACCGAAAGAGTGGGAGAAACTCGAACGAATTTGGTTGAAGGAATTTCCTGATTTATCCGTACAGGTTCATGTTGAAGCCAAAATTAAGCAGATGGGTACAATAACAAACTCTATTCTAGAGGATATTGATTGAAGGGAATGAAAAAATGGCATCAGTCACCGGAATCCTGTTGTTATTTGTTTTTTTGTCTTGGGTGGAATGTAAGACTCTATTGAAAGATCAGGGGAAGAAAGAGAAGTGGGCATTTATATGTTTCATGATCCTTGCAGCAGGAATAAGTATGGGTCAAGCATTGCAAATGAAGATTCTCAATCCCTCTGATTTGATTAGCATCGTTTTTACTCCTTTTGGTGACTGGTTGTTCGGGCTTTTGAAATAAATATGAGAAACGAAGAAGGAAAGTGAGTCGGAAAACCGCATGAAAATAAAAATGAGTATTCGCCAATTTACTTTATTAGTCTTTTTATATTCAGTTGGCACAACAATTCTTAGTGTCCCGTCGGGCCTTGCTGCCAATGCTAAGCAGGATACCCTAATTGCTATCATTATTGGGATGATCATATCATTTTTGACCATCTATCTCTATAATAGGGTGGCTTGTCTTTTTCCGCAAATGACCTTTATAGAATATAGTGAAGTCATTCTTGGAAAATGGTTGGGTAAGATGGTTTCACTCTTGTTAATTTTTTGGGGTTTTCACGGCGCTGCCACCCTCCTATTTTACGTAGGTAATTTTATGACGACACAAATTATGGTCGGGTCCCCTATACATTCAATTATGATTCTTTTTGCTATTCCAGTTGTGGTTGCCTTGCGCCTGGGTATTGAAACGTTGGCCCGAATGGCGGAAATTTTATTTCCATGGTTTGTAGCACTCTATATTGGGATGATCATATTCGTTGCTCCGCAGGTGGATTTTGACAACCTTCGTCCTCTATTCCAGACAGAATTGAAGTCGGTATTGCGCGCTACATTATCTTACATTTGTATATCATCCTTGACACTGATATCTTTTTTTATGATATTCCCTTTGGTAAATAACTTTGAGAAGGCAAAAAAAGGGTTTTACCTTGGTAGCTTTTTTTCTGGGGTTGTGATCTTAATCATAACGGAGGTAACCATTTCGGTACTTGGCGTAGAAATGACCGCGAGACATCTGTATCCAAGTTATGCACTAGCTAGAATGATTAGGATAGGAGATTTTTTGCAACGAATTGATGCTATTGTGGGCGCTTTATGGGTTATAACCATTTTTTTTAAATTAACGCTGTATTTTTATGTATGTGTGGAAGGTCTGTCCCAAATCTTAAAACTAAGTGATTCTCGTGTCCTTACTTTTCCAATGGGTATTATCCTAATCGTTTTTTCTCAGATAGTCTACCCTAATACTACGTATATGATGAATTGGGATACCAAAATTTGGACTCCTTTTAGTATAACTTTGGGATTGTTTATGCCTCTGTTATTATTAGCTGTTTATTTCCTTCGTTTCAAGATATTGAGAAGGATAATTTAAAATAAGCCATCAATTTAGCAATGAATTCTTTTCGATTTTGGGCAGATTTCACCCCTTGATGAAGCTGCTTCTTTTTAAGCATATGCATCGCTTCTATGCCAATCAGTATGTAAGTGGCTGTACGAAATGATTTCAATCCTAACATAGAACGAACTCGCTTCTTTATAAAACAATGATCCTGTTTCTTGAAGTTTTCGCACCAGAACCGGCAGTTCATATAGAGAACCTTCAGTATTTCCCAATCCCGGTAATCCATTACTCTCTCCCCAAAAAATCTATATCATATAAAACTTTTTTATAAGTACGTATAATTTTTTAACATTTTATTTATTTCAATTATTGCATTATCCTTAGCCTTAAGCAATTGATAATTACTACTTTAAATAATGTAAAACAATGGGGAAGAAGTACAAATCATGGGGGTATTGTGAATAAGAATACAGGAAAACCACAAAAGTCCATGGCGAAACTTTCATGTCCCAAGCCTTAGCTATGTGATGGAACAATATGAGCGACATGAGAACGGTGATGAGAATGTTGATCCAGAATTGAAGGAGCTTTTTTTTACATGGGGATCACCTCTATCCTTTGAGACAAGTCATATAAAAGGAGATATCGAACCTGTATCTGTTATCTCTAACAATACGGTATATATGAAAAAAGTACTTCAGGTAGCGAAGCTGCTCGAAGATATTCGAGCTCACGGTCATCTGGCCGCATCCATAAATCCGCTTGGAGAAAAGAACAAAGAGGAAGTGCTCTTCCATCTTAGTAAATATGATCTGACAGAAGAAAATTTAAAAGCGATACCATCTTCTGTAATTTGGGAGAATGCGCCGAAAGGCATCAACACAGCCACTGACGCGGTTCAGCGGTTAAAAGAGCTTTACACAAGTACGTTAGCCTACGAATTTTCCCATGCATATACTGAATGTAACCAATTAGTTTGTTAGTTAATGTTGTTTGTGATTCCTTTTAGCATCTAGACAAAATGTACAAGCTTTATGGATGAACATTGTGTCACATCCTTTTTGTAAATCGTTAGGAGATATAGCCAGTTTATCATACATTACTTTCATACACATGGAGGATTAAACAATGAAACAATTTATAAATATGCGTTATCCGGTGGAATTATTAAAACGTATTGATGATTTTAAGGAAAAGAATGATTTTACAACTCGTACACAAGCTATTATTTATCTTATTCAATTCTCACTTAAGAAATTGGAAAAATCAGGTGTGAAATAGTTGTTTTTTCAGTTCTGGTGCAAAAAATCTAGGAGCTTGGATATTCTGATACTATTACTCTTAAAGGGATGTGTATCCGTGTGAAAAAGCCAACAGAATTTAAGTGGAAACATTATTCATCAAAGGGTGAACTATAACCCAAAATGAGGTTGAAGTCATTCATAAGTTATTTAAGTTAGTTGCTTAATCTCAAGGTTAATAGGGTATTGCTGTTCTATAGTTCTAGCGAATTATTTTTGCACCAAAACCACTTGATTAATGTTTAAAGACAACATATGGAGTTTTACAAGTGCTATATAAAACTTATATTACTCTAGATATAGGCGATTTAAACTTAAAAATACAATATTCAGGATAAAGGAGATAACATAATGAAGATAGTTTCAGCTAAGCCTTTTACATATAGAGGCGGAAATAAAGCTGTTCTTTTGCTTCACGGATTTACTGGAAATACGAGAGACGTTAAAATGTTAGGCAGGTATTTACATGAACGCGACTATACCTGCCATTCTCCTTTATACAGAGGCCACGGACTAGAACCTGAAGAACTAATACATACGAATCCAGAAAATTGGTGGCAAGATGTACTAAATGGCTATCATTTTCTTCAAGATGAAGGCTTCAAGGAGATTGCTGTTGTAGGAGTTTCCCTAGGGGGAGTTTTCTCTTTAAAAGCAGGAGCTGAATTACCTGTTAAAGCTGTTGTTTCAATGTGTGCTCCTGTACGAGGTAAAAACATTGATAGATTATGGAAGCGTGTCCTCGATTACGCTGAGAGATACAAGAAACTTGAGGGGAAAAATGAAGAGCAAATCTCTACCGAAATAAACGAATTAAAAAAAACACCTATGCATTCTCTTAGAGAGCTTCAACAAATGATTGATCATATGAACGAAAAACTTTCTTTAATCTCCTCTCCCACTCTGGTTTTACAGGGAGGCTTGGATGATTATCTATACACTGAGAGTGCTAGAGTTATTTATGATAACTTGAAAACAAAATATAAACAACTAAAATGGTATGAACAATCCGGCCACATTATTACCCTAGATAAGGAACGTGAGAAGGTATATGAGGATGTGTATATATTCCTAAATGGTTTAAATTGGTAATGAAAACTAAGCGGGGAAATGGAGGGGGAAGCTCTGAAGCCGGTGTGAAAATTCAGTTGGAATACGACCCCCTATCTGGGGAATTTATGGAACTGGAAGTGGACTATGGAGTGAGTAACGATGCCAAGTATGGACAGCTCTTGCGTTTATGCCTGGTTGCAAGCATTACCTATCAAATGCGGAGACTTTTGTGGGAGAAGCAACAGAAGGAAGCAAGTGAGATGAAATGTGCTTATATGGTTCAAGTTTATCTCATCAGGATACACGCCGCACTCTTCAGTACATCCCAACATCCTGTTTTAGTACTTACCAAGCTCTTTCAAGATGTAAATCGAAATGGAAGAAAAGCACGGCGATGTCGAAAAGCAAGCTTTACCAGTGGTTTTTATACACTTTATAACTTTTCTATACAGATACATGGAATATAAGCAAAACACTTAAAGCTAACCCTATTAACATCAGCAGAAAAAAAATAATCCATTCCTTTTTCTCCTTTTTCCTCCTTAAGTTTGGTAATTCCCAAGCTGTTAATATTACAAAGAGGAGTATAGTCATGATAAGCTTAATCATTTAGTATCTCCTTCTTCCATAGACAATAATTTTTTGGGATAGCTTATGATACAAATCACTTGAGAATTGTCCTACTTTGTTTCTATTGTGAGACCGATTCGTTTTACTTCTACCTTGGGCTTAATTGTAACATTCAACTTCGGAAATTCTTCATCCCATCTTTTTTTATATTTTCTATTCCAGACTTTTGGATATGTTTGATAGACAGCTCTTCCAAATCCAAATATATCTGAATGAAATTGCTTTTGTGCCTTATCTAGAGCTAACTGTATCTTGTTCCTAATATCCTCTTCCAGTTTACTTTGAAGAATTTCTATCATTTTTGTTTTAGTAAGATTCATCTTGGATGTACTTTCCACTACAATCACTTCAGAACGAGTGTTTACTTCTATTGTAAGTTGGCCACCTTGAAATTTTGGGTTAATGCCCGTTTTAGTACTTATAATTTTTGTACTTATCTTGCCGCCTCCCCGTTTCTTTGGAATATTGACTGTAATGACTCCAGCTTCTAATGTATTTCGGAGCCATAAAATCCCCCGAGTTTCTGCATCATTCATCCAACCAACTAATTTGTCCTTTTTAAATACCGCCGCTCCAACTATAGATTGCGTCTTTTCAGATGGAGAATGTTCTGTTTTTGATTCGCTTTTGTTTTTCACCTCTAAATATTTAAGATTCACCGCGGGAGCGGTAGGATTTATTCCTTCGGCAAGCATCATCTCCCAAAACCCTTTTATAGAGACCTTAAGCCCTACGTTCAGTTTATTTAGTTCTCTCGTTTCTTCTGAAGAGACATTTTCTAATTTGGACTTACTTCTTAATAATTCAGAGGCTTGTCCTTTTGTGAACATAATAAAACTGTTCATACGCGGTTCTTTATATCTCGGGAAAAAATCAATAATTTGAGAAACACCGTTCCTAGCTAATTTTTCTCCTATAATCAGCACTCTGCTGTGAGAAAAGAAAATCCGTCTTGCTATTTTCTCTTGAAGTTTTCGGTAAGCATCTGCTATCGTTTCCCCCGTCTCTGAAATAACAAATGTGCCCTTCCCGCCTTTGTTCCCCCCGCCAGCCCCAATAGGACCAAGGTTTGCCGGGATCCCAATCTGCAATGATAAGCGAATATCGCCATTCTCCATCCTGTCTAATCCTATTGCTGTAACGATGGCAATATCATTCACCTCAACGCGATTCCAACAGCCTGCCAGACATGGAATGATCATAACCATTATTAGCGGTGTTATAAACTTTCTCATACACATCATCCTGCCTTTTTGGAAGCGATCTAATTTTTTCTATTTGGAGGCCGCGGTCGCAAAAATTCTCTCATCCGGTTCGGATTCCGTTTTCCAGTATCATCTGGACGTTCGATCATCGCCCACCATGGCGCACGAATGAATATATCCTTCAAGCCACTAAAACTAAAAGGAGATATGGGTGACAAATAAGGAACCCCGAAGGACCGAAGACGAACGAGATGAATTAAAATGAAAAAAATGCCTACCAATATTCCATACATTCCTAGTATAGAAGCCAAAATCATCATAGGAAACCGAAGCAAGCGGATGGCACCTGTCAAGCTATAGCTTGGAAACATAAATGATGCAATACCGGTAATCGAAACAACAATAACTAATGGAGCGCCAATAATCCCTGCCTGTACGGCAGCTTGCCCAATCACCAATGCCCCTACAATACTTACTGCTGATCCGATTGGGCGTGGCAGCCGTATTCCAGCTTCTCGCAATGCTTCAAAAGAGATTTCCATCAAAAGAGCTGCAACAATGGCTGGAAATGGAACCGTCTCTCTGGCAGAAGCAACGCTAAATAATAAACTTGTAGGTAATAATTCCTGATGAAACGTTGTCACAGCAATATAGATGGAAGGAAACAAGAGTGCAATGAGTAAAAACAAGTAGCGCAAGCATCGAATTGCTGAAGATAGTATAAAACGTTCATAATAATCTCCAGTCGCATTCATGAGTTGATAAAAGGTCAAAGGCACTATAAGGACAAACGGGGTATTATTGACCATAATACCGATTTTGCCTTCTAGTAAATTGCCAACAACTCTGTCAGGCCGTTCGGTCTGTAACACTTGGGGGAAAACGGAATACGGATTATCCTCAATAAGTTCTACAATATATCCACTGTCTTCAATGGCATCAATATTGATTCGCTTCAATCTACTTCGAACTTCCTCAACTACAGAATATTCCGCAATTCCATCAAGGTAGGTAATCACAACTTCGGTTTGGGAAAGCTTTCCTATCTTCATACTTTCGATTTTCAACTGCGATGTTTTTAATCGTCTTCGAATCATGCTTGTATTTGTACGGATATTTTCAGTAAAGCCCTCTCGTGGACCGTAAATAACTGCTTCTGTTGCTGGTTCCTCAACAGCCCGTTGTTCCCATGATTTCTCACTGATGAATAGTGATTGATTTACACCGTCGACGAGTAAAACCGTATCTCCAGACAAAACATGATCGACCACTTCCTGCAGCGTTTCTCCTTTGTTTACAGTGGCTGAACAAATCACTTTCTCTATTCCTTCTATTAGAGGCATCGATTGCTGTAATACATGTTTGTTATCTGCTAATAAAGGGGTTAATATATTCGACTCAACCAGCTCCATATCAACAAGCCCATCCAGAAAAAGTATGATTGCTTTGTGAGTAGAATTTATTTCAAATTTCCGATATGAGAAATCGGAAGATCGATCAAACCTTGTTTTTAACCACTGAAAATCGTCTTGCAGAACGCCGGTTAATGCATCCCATTCTTGATCCTTGTTCTGCTCCCGCTTATTTTTCTGACTTGTCGAGATGAAGCCTTTTAACCGCCTAATTTTTTTCAATTCTAACTCCTCCATGAAAGGGCTAAAAACTATGCTTGGAATTTTTTGCGAGTATATGCGATACCTAGTAACAAAATAGGGAGCACAAGCTGTAATGGAATGTGTAAATAGGGTCCGATAAAATTCAAAGCAATTTCCAAGTGCTCAATAAAACTTGTGGCGAGCAAGATTGAAAAACAGGTGACCATTACTCCCAGTGGAATCAGTATAGAATCATTGCTTTTTAACTTGAATACTTGGGAGATGATAATGGAGGAACCATATATCCAACCACCAACCTTAAAAAAAACACCTGACACTATCATTACAATAATAAGCGCATCAAACCGTTCTAGAAAATCCGCTATGGAAACCATTTGGGCTGCGGTAAAAAACGGAAAAAACTCTTTACCATAAATATCAGGACCTAGAACAGAAATCACGATAATTGAGTTGACAGCCAGCAATATTCCGCCTATAAGAATGGTAGCCATGCCTACTTTTTTGATATTGTTTTTATTGTTGAGAACTGGGAATAGCATAGTGATTAGAACTGTTTCACCAAACGGAAAGGTTAAGGTAGACTGAACAGGAGGAAAAGCTGCTCCCAAGACTGGTTGTATTCCATTTCCCAATACAGGTGTAAGGCGCTTGGAATCGAATTCGGCGCCCATTAGCATGAGAATCCATAACGTAACTAGTATAAGTACGTAAATAGGAAACACAATTTCCCCCATTCGGCCAAATGCTTCAATTCCACCGCGAAGACAATAAACGATTAACACCATAAAGATTCCGATTACCAAAATCATTGGGGTTTCTGTTAAGATTGTCGAGGCGATAAGCTCTCCGAAGTCTCTACAAGCTGTACAAGCAAGATACAGAAAATATAAAGCGTAAATTATAATTAGCGGATAGGAAAGAAATTTCCCTATAATCTTAGGGAGCATCTGTACTAATGTCTCACCTGGATAATAATCAGATAACTTGGTGTATATCCACATCAATATCAGACCGCATAACATAGAAAGTAAAATAGCTAACCAGGCGTCCTGTTTTGCACCTGCCGCTGTCCCGAAAATGATGCTATTCCCTATTTCAAATCCGATCATCACATAAAAGAGTTGGAGCGCACTTATTTTTCCCTGCTTCATAATAGTCTCCCTTTTAAAGATAAACGAATATAAAACTCCTCGTTATGGTTTATCTTGGTAGTCTAGACTAGTGTGTTATATTAATGCATATATTTTGTCATTTTTCCATATATTACCCTTGATGCTTAAAGTTATTCAGTGAAAAGCAGCAGAACATTAAAACTTTAGCACGAAGGCAAAACATACTGAAAGCGGCTTACAGTCTGATATACACAGGTTGGGTACCCTATTTCAATCTCTCCGTCATAGAGCTGCCTCAAAATAAAATCCCTTGTTCTTCTCTATCCATGTAAACAGAAAAACAAAACTAGAGAGGTTAGATTATCATATCTATGGTCAACTTGTCCGTATCCTCATCTATTCGTCTACCATGCTTCAAATGAGGGATATTGTAAAACCTTACTACATCAACAGTGTATAAAATACTATATGCTTCATAGAAAATCTAAGTGTGGGGGCCATTGCCATCAACTTAACAAAAACACAATGCCCCAAAACGATAAAATTGTCCAACCTGTGCAAAATCTTCGTTTTGGGGCAACTCTGGGCTTTTAACTTGATGGGCATGGGGTCTCGACGCATGCCCATCAAGCTAGCGGAGGGTAATAAGGGGATTTAGATATAAATGTGCTTCAGTACATCTTTCGCTTTGTTTCCCTCTGCTGCTTTCTGTAAAATTCACACACCAAAGAAGCCCCAAACTGGTGCTTTTTTGAAATTATGCGGCTTTCTTTTTCCTTGCACTTCGTTCGTACACAACTCCCAGTATGTTAAAAACAGTTTTCTTCTCATACCTCTGCGACTTTTGCCCGTTTTTCTCCAGGAGTGTATAGAGGCGAAGAAGTATCCTTATCAATTGCTCGACATCTTGCTGTATGGCTTCATATAACAATGGCAGATAGTCCTTTATCATATACATTGCCTTATACTCACTCAGCTCTTTTTTCCTTTTTCGTAAAAGTAACTCTCTCATTTGAAACATAGTAGATGAACAAACAAGGATACGGATAAGTTGACCATAAATATGACACTCCAACCTCTCTAGTTTTATCTTCTTGCATACATGAATAGAGAAGAGGGACTTCCATGTTTTAAACAAAATTTCAATCTGCCAACGGAGGGAGTAGAAATCATGAATCCGGTTTACTCCCACATATTCCGAAGGAATATTGGTGCAGTATAGATTAATGGCACTCAAGCGCTTGCTTCTTTCCTTGTAGGTGATGCCTTTTTTCTTCTCTTTCTTTACCATGTCCTTTTCTCGATTTCGCAGCTGTTGTTCCGTTAGCCGATAAACGATAACCCTGACCGGCAATTTTTCATACATACCGACATATACATCTGACAATTCTTTTGTTTCGCCAGGCTGTAATGTATCAAGGAGCTGTTCGAGGTCTATTTGAATGTACTCCGAATGCTTCTTCATTGTACCGTTTCGAAAGGTCTCTGGATTGGGATTCTTATAGTAGATTCGTGTATTGAGTTTAAGTCTAGAAAGAAAGTAGGCTTCTTTTTCGGAAATTGCTCGAAAATCCTCTAAGGAGAAATAACCAAGGTCACCAATACGAACATCGCCTTCTTCTAAGGAATCTATACACTGGGAGCCATATACTTGGTCATTTTCTTTCCCTTCCCCTACATGAAGATGAAGTACGTCTCCACTTAATAAATCACATTCAAACTGAATTTTTACGCCGGCTTTATGAGCGCTTCCCCCAGCTCCACCATATTTGTCTGCAAATATATCGGGTAATTGAAATACGGTAGAATCTAGTACACGAATACGACGAAAATGCTCTGTGTGAGCATTAGAAATGGCAGGTTGTGCCGCAATCTTCTTTTGAAGCAGTTCAGTAAGAATATCATACAGAAGTTGGACAGCGGCGGAATTGAAATGCTCATTCAGTCCTTGCGGACTGATGAGCACATCTGTCGCAGCCTCTAACGAACTGCATAGTTGGTTGAGAGATACAGATGCCACTTCTTGACTAAGCCAAACACACAGCGATACAAGGTCTTTCCCCCTATATTTGCTGGTCCGGCGGACAAAGCCTGTCTCTCTTGCAAGCCTTTGAAGGATTTGTGGAGATAAATGACGATAGAGTTCCTGAGCGAAGAGCTGTAATTCTTTTGAAAGTGAAAAATTCATAAAAAAACGCCATCCTTTTTAATGATTACAATAATAGGATAGCGTTTTTCTGATTCATGGGTATCGTATTTAAAAGAAATGATACAACTGGCTTATTAAATTAAAGATGCAGTTGACTTGAATAACCCACGTCATTGAAGAATAAATATATTCGAGTGTTGCTAGCTTTATTTGCCCCTTAAAATTACAGGCAAAATCCTCACCCTACAGAAAAGGATGAGGATTTTTTATCATTTTTTATCCTAATTGTCTGATGATTAATTCTCAGCTAGGTCTAATTCAAAAATAAGTGAATCTCTATCAGGATAATCATATTTAATTGGCAAATCCTCTTTAGCAATCTCCTTAAATCCAACTTTTTTGTAAAAGTTGTGTGACCTAGTGGCTTTAGATGGAGTGTCCAAAATTACCTTAGAAAACCCTTGTTTCTTCGCAAAATCAAGCAAAGCTTCGTAAAGCCCTGTTCCTATCCCAAACTCTTTACCACGGTAATCTTTATAAACGAAAAATTTCTTTAGTACAGCAACCTCGTTAGTTTTCTTTTGCAAACCGATAGATCCTACAACCTCACCGTTATCGTTTAACGCTACCCAAAAGTTTCCTCCATCGTTTATATAATTTGATTGAATATCCCGAATATCTGGTTGTTCTTCTACACTAATCCCTACACTATATTCAACATTCTGTACGTACAATATTAAATTAATGACTTCTTCTTTATATCTATCTTCGTAAACCGTAATCATTTATTAATTCCTCCAAGTGTGTTTATAAAGGTTGCTCTATTCAAAAATTAGGACTTTTCTTCATCTTTTTTTATGACCGCCATTGTACATCTAGAAATACAGATGAGTTTTTCATTCTGCTCGTCGGTAATCTTAATTTCCCACACCATAGTTGTTTTTCCTTTATGGATTGGAATACCAGTCGCTTTCACAGTTCCTTCGCTCTTTCCGCGAACATGATTGGCGTTAATCTCCAATCCAACCGCGTATTCTTTCTCCCTATCCAAGAGATTCCAACTTCCTACACTTGCCACAGTTTCAGCCAAGACCACTGAAGCTCCACCATGAAGCTGTCCAAAGGGTTGTCTAGTTGCATCATGAACAGGCATCGTGGCAACAACCTTCTCACTTGACACTTCAACGATTTCAATTCCAAGTGCATCCAATATCGTCTTCATAGGGTAGCCTCCTTTTTTCTTTTTACAATTTGTGTCCTATTTCTGCGAATTTGAATAAAAAATCCTGACGCAGCAAGACAAAGAATACCTGCAAAAATAAAAATAAAGGTATATGAGCCTATCAAGACGTGTAAAGTTCCGCCACCAAATGCAGCGGTAGCTGCTCCTAATTGGTGGGATGCAAAAATCCAGCCAAATATAATTCCGCTTTGCTTCCCAAAAAAATCATTACATAAACGAACAGTAGGCGGTACAGTTGCAACCCAATCCAATCCGTAAAAGATAGCGAAAACGGTTAATCCCCAAATGGATGTTGAATCTAAAGCGGTTGGTAAAAAAATAAGAGAAAGCCCTCTTAATCCGTAGTACCAAAACAATAGCCATCGGCTGTCCCAGCGGTCTGAAAGCCAACCCGAAAGGGTGGTTCCCAAAATATCAAAAATCCCCATAAACGCTAACATACTAGCTGCGGTAACTTCCGGTATTCCGTGTTCCATACAAGCTGGGATTAAATGCGTCCCAATTAAACCATTCGTGGATAAACCACAGACAAAAAAACTTCCTGCAAGCAGCCAGAATTGTGTTGAATGCATTCCCATTCGCAAACCTTCTAAAGCAGAACGAAATGGATTTCCAACAAAACTTGGCACTGGTTTACGGGTTTCTGTTGCACCGTATGGGATAACTCCGGCATCACTCGGTCTCTCTTTCATGAAAATAAGAACTAGCAGAATAACAATCAGGGAGGCGAGAGATGTAACCCAAACGGTCATTTTCCAACTAACTTCTGTAGTCAATTTTGCGAATAATGGCAAGAAAACAAGCTGTCCGGTGGCTCCACTTGCCGTTAGAACTCCCATAATTAATCCTTTTCGCTCTTTAAACCAGCGATTAGTTATAACAGCTCCGAGTACAGTAGACATAAATCCTGTACCGACTCCAACAACTAGCCCCCACAACAGTGTGAATTGCCAAACCGTCTTCATCCATCCAGAAAGCCCTGTCCCTATTACTAACAACGTAAGTGCGTAGACCATGACACGTTTTACACCGTATTTTTCCATAATAGCTGCTGCAAAAGGTCCACAGATTCCATATAAAGCCAAATTGATAGCCAATGGAAAAGTGGTACTCATCCTATCCCAGCCAAAAGTATCTTCCAAGGGAACCATTAACACGCTCGGTGTTGAACGAACACCAGCGGCTACTAAGAGGGTTAAAAATACGACGCTGATGACAATCCATCCGTAATGGAGATTACTGAAATAAAATGCTTTTTTGCCCACCGGTGATACCTCCTTGTTGAACTAAGAATAATCACAGTTATGATGCTTTTTTCGAGTTTCTTTTACGATAAAGCATGATAAACCATTTGTAAAATTGAAGTTTATGAATAAACCCATTGGTTTTTATGATACTATAGGGACAAACATCAAAATTAAAGTTGGTGAAGGAATGGAAATGCGTCATTTTGTTACGTTTAAAAAGGTCATTGAATTCGGTAGCTTCACACAAGCGGCAGAGCATTTAGGATACACCCAATCGACTGTAACTTCTCACATTCAGGCACTTGAACAACAAATAGGTGCACCCCTGTTTGAAAGAATGGGTCGAAAGGTAATGCTAACGGATGTTGGAAAAAAGATGGTGCCATATACACAAGAAATTTTAGATACCTATAACAAGATTGAAAGCATTGCAAGTGACGAGAAAGATGTTCGGGGAGAGTTAAAAATAGCAGCTCCTGAGTCTTTAACTGTGTATCGTTTAGAGCCGATATTACGTGAATATAGAAAGAAGTTTCCTCATGTAAGCATCAGTTTAAGTAACGCTACATGTGGAGATAACAAAAAAGCATTATTTAATGGTAGTGCAGATATTGCATTTGTCATGATGCCACAGTTGCAGGATTTAGAATTAATCACCCATTCGTTGTTGAATGAACCAATTATCCTTGTTGGAAGCCCTGATTGTTCGCTAAATATTTTAGATAAAAGCTACGAAAATCAAAAGATAAGCGAGTGTTTGATTACCAATGAGAAAGAATGCAGTTATCGAAGATTGTTTGAAGAATACCTCCTGGAACGGGGTATCGTCCCTTACGACAAGATGGAACTTTGGAGTATTGAAGCGATGAAACGTTGTGTAATGAGTGGGCTTGGTATCGCTTGTTTACCTTTAGTGACTGTAAATGATGAAATCAAGGAAGGACGGTTAAAGATTATTCCCTGCGAAGGTGGTTTTAAAGAGATTTTCTCCCAAATCGCTTATCATAAAAACAAGTGGATTTCCCCAGCTTTATCAGCATTTATCGATATTACTTTGAAACATGCAAGAGACTGGTCATATACGGATATTACTTATTAAGCTAAACGGGTGCTTTCCTATAAGTAGGATTAGTGCCTTTTTTTATTAAACTGAAGGGGTTCGGATATTGAACAATCTGGTAGCCTTAGTTAAAAAATGCCAAAGTATTAAGTGGATGAATAACATAGATTCATAAATCGTGGAGAGAATTGCACAAAATTTTCGTTCTGGGGGCACTAGAAAACATTAGCTTGATGGGCATAGGGTCTCGACGTCAAAACGCGAAAATTATACGGTAATACATTTTTTGGAATTTTAACCTCGATTTAATTGAAGGGCTTTTGGTAGTCTACTCAATATATTAACTTTCGATAATGTTGGGCTATGTAAACCTGACGTGTGTAGAATATACATTATTTCTTGTTCAATGGGTCAGGTTAGTGCAAGATGAAAACATAATAAAACTGTTTCTAAAATCTTTCTGTTAGTCAACACCTAGCGAAATTAAAAGCTGCTAAGATCATCTCAAGTACACGAAAAGGCTTGGAGGTTTATTATGAGGTAAAGGATGCAAGAGTAGAAGGTATTCTTAACACGATGATTAGTGCTTAGATGTTATTATCTAAAATAACTTTGGAGATTGAAGAGTATTGGAATAAGCAAAAGGATAACCTTCCTTTTGAGTGGGAGGGTAAGAACTGTGTGTTTTCTTAGAGCTTTTGATTCAAAAATGCTACTCAAACATGAAGGGATTAATTTTTGAGAAAAGTGAATCTATAAAACAGGCTCAAAGAAAACTTCCTTTGGACTCTTTATGAACAAGATTTTATAATTTCACATACCATATATTTATAAAATTCAAATCTTAAGGAATTTTAAATATCATTATGAGGAAAAATCAGGATTTTCTATTTGCATTTAAAATTAATGGGTATTAAATTCGCAAGTTAATAAATACTTCCAATAACAAGAGTTCCGTATTAGTGGGCCAGTTTTTAGGAAACCGTTAAAAAGGAGTGTATATCAATGCATTGGTATGAAAAATTAAATCAATACTTTCCTGTGGAAGAAATGAAATCAAAAGAGCACATGGAAACATTGCTTAAGGATCGTCCGGATATATATCATAAAGATGAGGGGCCTAATCATGTTTTAATGTATGCTGAACTGGCCAGCTTTGTATTTATTGATTATCTCTTTGTTTCAAAAAATGCTCGTGGTCAGGGACTAGGCCATAAACTTATCGAAAAAATGAAGCGAAAAGGAAAACCGATTCTACTTGAAGTAGAACCAGTTAACTATGAAGACAGTGATACTGAGAAAAGGCTGTACTTTTATAAGCGAGAAGGATTTGAGCATGCTATGTCAATTGGGTATAGAAGAAGATCTCTAGCGACAAAAGAGGTTAATACGATGGAGATTCTTTATTGGGCGCCAAATAAAGCGTCGGAAGAACTGATTTATGAGGCAATGAAAAAAACATATGATATGATTCACACCTATAGGGACCAGCATTTTTACGGAAAATCCTATGAACCGGCTGAAAAGGTTCTGACCTTCAATAGAGAAAATGAAAATGAAAATGTATTAGACAATCTGTGATAGGTATTGTGCTCTTCCTTTGTATTAAAAAGCACCTATTAGGCAAACTAAGGACATTTTATCATGTCCTTAGTCTATCGTAGGGAATTGAACAACAGAGCCTTTCTAAATGCCTGAGCTTTGTGAGTTACCTAACTCATAAAAAGTTAAGTCATTAATATTAAGCTTTAAGTTTTCGTCATAGATAAAGTAGGCATCGGGAATTTTAAACCTATCTTGATTTCCGGAATCTGGTAGGTACGTCCGCGCATAGTTTTCAGCGGCAGCTTTATAGTCATCGTCATTTAATTGTTCTAGCGTTTCAATTTCATGAACCAGTTTTTCTAAATCCTTCAAACAAGCTTTTATATCTAAAGATAAAAAGTCGTTGTTTTTTTGAATAGAAGTACCATTTTTAAATAGCCAGCTAAGAAGAAAAAAGCCAGTCCCTGAGTCAAAGTTTTTCGTAGCGTCAATTTGACTTGGGTATCTTAATAATCGCTCAAATAATACAAATTCAATAATCTGGTCAGCAAAGGGATACTTGTTCTTATGTAACAGAAGAACTGATTGACAATCCACTTTGACTTCTTCCAGAATCCCTGCAAAGAAATTCATTTTAGCTTGTATATGTTGATCAAAAGGCTTTACTCCACCATGATGAAAGTAATCATGAAGATATCCCCATAGTACCCTAGCCTCATAAACCTGACTTTCGGTCATGGCTTTCGATTGGAATGGATAGTTTTTAAAGAATGTAGAAGCTCTCTTTAGCGTATCTTTATAGTAGATTTTATAAAATTTATTAAAGAAAAAGATAGCAAACTTTTGGGATGTGACTGCTTCACTTACAGAAACATTCTCTGGAAAGAAAACGATACATTTTCCTTCCATAAATCCCTTTGTACCAGCTAGAATTTTTAGCGATTGGCAACCATTTTTAGGATGGGGCAGCTCTTCTTCAATTTTTTCCATAAATTTAGGTTCATCTCGAACAGCTAAAAAAGCTTCAAAATAAAATCCTTTATCTGTCGGCCCGTTCGGTGTTTGCATAGGAGCTATAAAGAACGTTCTTTCATTATTTAAAGGGGGCCGATAGGCGCTTAGGCTATGATCAAAGTGAGGCTTTGTGCTAACACCTCTTTGAATCCATGCGAGTATATCTTTTTCAAATGCTTCCCCGACAGACTCTAAGTTTACAAGTTTATATATTTTCTTTACATCATGTACTAAAATCAGTAAGAGTTCTTCTGCATGTCTCGCGTTCGTAGTAATTGGGCCTTTTGGATCTTGATATTCCCTTAATTGATTTACTTTCGGTATAATTAATTCATTCACATAGATTACTAAATGACGGTTTGAGATTTGTGTTAACAAGATGGATTCCTCCCCATTATATTATTTGCCTTTTGCATGAAGGGTAAAGCACATTGGTACTTCTCCAAAGTCTTTAATAATGACCAGATTATTTTTTCTAGCAGCTGTTATGGTGGTAATACAAGCGTCTGCGTTCCCTGAAGCACAATCTAGGGCAGCTTGGGAATTGCTGTTTACCAATAGTATGTTGTCACTAAAGGTATAAGCGAGATCAACGGGAGCCGGATGAGAAGCTAGTTTACAATCCTGATGCATATCTGTTTCTTTACGTGCTGCTAAAACCATATTGTATGTAGGGATAATAAAGCTATCTACCAGTTCAATATGGGCTAGATTTGCAAAAACAAGATTATGGAGCTTAGGATACACAGCACAGCCTAATAATGCTGAATTTTCCGTGTTTTTAACTTGGATAATTGCCTCTTCTAGAGTTTTATGCAAGATAACTTCTCCATTGATGCCTTCTCTTTCAAACCATAATTTAGCAGCCTTTTCACAGTTTGTTCCTGTTGGTCCCAGAGTATGGATTGATTTAATCCGTTTGCCTAAATTCGTTTTTTCTTGGATACTAACTACGCTCATTTTGACCTCCTATATAATTACATTATTTCTATATTCTAATTTAAGGTAACTGTCCAGATATCGGTAAAACGTCTCGCATTCTTCGTAGCTATCGTGGGTTGTTAAGATAAACCCTGGATAACCGGAAAAATGAGGATAAGGTAGAATAGCAGTACCTGGGTCTATGAATTGAAAAACACGAACAACTTCTGACATTTCGTTTAATTCATCTAGTCCGTCAATTCTTTCAAATATGCCCGAACCCTGCACAGGAATAATATAGTTGCCTGCAACCTTAAATGGTTTAGCATCTTGGTCAATTGTATCTTTATCTAAGCTATCGAAGGCGTTGCTGATAGCTAACTGTATATAATTAACTCCTGTACTTTCCTTCACAATATAATGGGAAATGCCCGAGCCGCCTATTCTGGCTCCGATTTCAATGACATACGGAATTTTTCCGTGATGAAGCCTCAATTCTGTGTGTGAAGGGCCATCAGTGATTCCTAAAGCTTTAATTGCACTCTTAACCTCTTGTACGATAGCATTTTGAATAGTTTCATCTAATTGTGCTGGAGCAATATATACCCCTTCCTCAAAGTAAGGTCCCTTACAGTCCCCTTTATAGCCGATTGATAGAATGTGAACTTCGCCTTGAATTGAAAAGCTCTCAATCGCAAACTCAGGGCCATCAATAAACTGTTCAACAATGATCTTAGCTTCATTTTGTACAAATTGACTAAGGTCATGCTTGTTAATCTCTTCTACCTTCCTAACAGCTTCAAGCAATTCTTCATAGGTATTAACTCGAACAACGCCTTGACTTGAGAATCCATTGGACGGTTTCACAACCATTGGAAATGCACAATCTATAGACAATAAATCTTGATCCGAATGAATTTCATAGAATACCGGGGTATAAAGGTTGTTTTCCTTAAGGATTTTTCGAGTCTCATTCTTGTTTCTACAACTTAGAATCGTTTCTAGAGGCAGGAATCTTAAGTTTAGCTCCTGCGCAACCCTTGCTGTAAAAGCCAATGCCGGTTCAAATAGAGTGATGACACCATCGAAAGGATCTTGCTCATATGCTTTCTTGACTTCCAGTAGCGCCTCTTCAGGGGAGTTAAATAAGTCAATTCCAATATACCTAGATACAACTGGGAGTTCATGTGGCATAGATTCTTGGGAATGGAAGAAAAAGGTTACTTTGATTCCCATCTCACGAGCTTCTTCAAAAATAAAAGGCAGTCGGCTATTTTGACATATGATAGCCAGATGTTTGTTTTTGTACATGAGAGCTTCCCCCTTCTTGTTTTTTTCTGTTAATTAAGAATACACCAGTTAAAATAAACACAGTGCCTATATAAATATTTTGACTTAGCAGTTCACCTAAGAAAACAAATCCTACATATAAGGCTAGTACAGGGGAAACAAATAAATGCATTGTGGCTCTAGAGATATGCCAGGATTTTAATAAATACATATTTATCCATAGTCCTAGTACAGATCCCACAATGGCTAAATATAACAATGCCACCAAACTGATGCCAGAAAACGTTCTGTTTCCATGCTCAAGAAAAAGACTAGATAGTAACAACACGAATCCTCCGCTTAACATAGAAAATGAATTAAACGTTAATATAGGGATATCTTGAATTCGTTGTTGCACTTGAATAGTAATAAAAGCAGAACCAAACATAGCTAATATAACGAAACTCATTGCTGTTCCTTCTATCAATGAAGCTTTAATCGATAGCTGATTTCCAAAAACAACAATCATTCCAATGATGGATAGCAATACGCCTATTTTCTGTGTTGTAGTAGTGGGTATCCCTTTAAATAATTTATTTAAAAGAAGCAGAAAGATCGAAATACTTGCTGCGAGAATAGAGATGAGCCCGCTTGATAAATATTGTCCTGCCCAGTAGACCGTACCAAATGGTATAGCAAAGTACATGAGTCCATTCAGTATGGATAGCTTTATTAACTCTTTTGAAATTACATATTTCTTTTGAATGGATAACAGTATACTTATTAGCAGCCCTGCAATCGTAAATCTCATTCCAGCAGACCATAGTGGGAGGCTATTCGTTAAGCCTACTTTTTGAAATGCCCAAGTAGTTCCCCCTATGAAGCAAAGTAATACAAACAAAGCATAAACATGCAACTGACCAAAAAAACGATTCACTTTAAATCAATCCCTTAGTTGTATTCAAGTGTATAGTAAGATCTATACCGTAACATATAGATGGGCAGGTTCGTCATATGGAAAAATTTATGTGCTGATTCCTTTGTTCTATGCTGCCTTCTGTTTAGCAAGGAACGTCTGAAAGGTTTTATAGTTTGTTAAAAATACACCACCTAACACAACAATCGCTCCAACAAAGGAAATAAAGTGAATTGTTTCATTTAACCATAGGTATCCAACCACCAAGGCAATCAACGGGGAAACATAGGTCCACGTTGATGGAAGAAGCGGATTTGTCACTTTAACTAACCAGTAGTAAATACCAGACGCGATAATGGATCCAAAAACAACCAGATACACCAGTGAAGATATGCCTAATAGGTTGCCGCCGCTTTCTAATAGATGATCTTCAAATAGAAATGAAAGAGTGAATAAAAATAAACTTCCAAAAAACATTTGAAATCCATTTATCAAGGCTGGGGAATACCCTGCGGCAAGCACTTTTCGTGATTTTACAGTTCCAATTGCGTAGAACAATTCAGCTATAATGATTGCAAGTGATCCTAATAACCAATAGTTGGTTAGCTCGAATCCCTCTTGTAATCTAGGGAAAACAATCATGAGAACTCCAACGAAACCAATTGCAATTCCTGCATTTTCTACTCTGCTCGATTTTTCTTTCTCGATTACACGGTTAGATAGAGTAACCATGAGAGGAGTAGAGGCAGCTAGTAATGCAGCAAAGCTTGAGGAGATGTACTGTTCCGCCCAGTAAAAACCAGCAAACTCAATTCCAGTCATGCACATGCCAACAAAAGCAACATCAGTGTAAAACTTCGTATCTCTTGGTAATGTTATTCGTTTGAATAGCAAAAAGGCAAGAATCAGAATACCTGCTATACTAAAGCGCAGACTTGCATAAAAGAATGGGGTGAATCCTGCAATAATTCCTAGCTTAATGCCAAGAAAGGTTGTCCCATAGATGAAGCACATAATGATATAAGCCACTATCATACTGATTCCTTCTTTTTATTAAATTTTATTAATGAGCCATAACAACCGGAATGTTATTGTTCTGGCATACTTCAATCATCTTTTTGTACATCGGCATACGTTCGTATTCCTTAGTTTCTGCATTGTATCCGCCTAAGGAGCGGCAAAGGTGTTCAATTTGTGTTTTGGCTTCCGCTGGTGTGAGCCTTGCAATCTGTCTTTCGAACATATCAATGAAGCTGACCATCTTTTGTAACGTCTCCCTCGCCTCAACGATATCAATGTTAATCAGTTCTCCATCGAAAACTTCAATCCCTAAATCCGATAAGAATGTATAAAACAACTGAGAAGCACGGCTGTCAAAGTTTTGATTCGGATCAATTTGAATTGGATAGCGAAGCAATCGTTCGATAAAGATCACTTCTGCAAATAAGAGTCCTTTTTCGAAATCTTTTTTAAAATATAAATCCATACAAGCAAGAATGGAATGCAAATCAACACGCAGCTCCTCTAAAGAAGCAGCTGAACGGCTACCCTTCAGACTTAAAAAGTTAGGGATAGGAAGTACGCCTGTACGATGGTGATACTCATGAAGATACACCCATGCAATGCAAGCCTCTTGAATCTCTTCATTAGAAGCGGATTTGATGAATTGAAGGCTACCTGGTGTCGTAATTCGCTCAAGCACCGGTTTGGTAAGTAGTTGATTTCGTTGTTCAAAGCGATTAGTAAAATAGAAAACTTTGTTTTTATCATCAATTGGTGCATCCGCGACAAAAAACTCAGGAAATAAAGATACATTCATAGTTTCTTTAAATCCCTCTGTGCATCCAAGCACCGTCACGGGAAGGACAACCGAGCTCGGGTAGTGCTTTGTCACGACATTATTCACATCGTGCTTTTTGTAGAAAATACACTCAAAACCGAATCTTGGATTATATGGAGAGTGAAACAGGCCGGCAACAAATGAAATTTCGGTTTGGGCCACATTCGTGTATTCACGCGTCTTTGAATAGTTCGGAGCATTCCCGTCAAGCAAGAAGGATTTTGTCTCCTCTGCGAATGCTTGAATGAGTTCACTTGAGCAAGTCCCTTCAAGCTTTTTTATCTCTGCAATCAACTGCTCGACAACTTCCTTTTCAGGTTGTACTTCATTCTTTAAATCTGTTCGGATTTGGCTAGTAAGAGAGATAATTACATCCTGATTTTGAACCATTCCATCATCTCCTAAAAATGTACTTTCAATCACAGAACAAAATATAGCATGGTTATAAATTCCAATTCAAGAATGTTAACGATATCTTTACATTAATAACCAATTGTTAAAAGTTACACATTTCAAAATATGTAAAATTATGTTTATAATACTTACTATGTGCTCTAACTAAGTAGAAGTGAGAGGAGTTTGTATAAATTGAGCATTACAGGGGAGGTGGAAGGCCGCTAGCTAGTGTGGTAGATTACGTACAACCGGTTAAAGTTGTTTTTGTGTCAGTAAATCTTTATGAACATTACTTACCTGCAGATAAGTGTGGATCTTAATTTTTTAAGCTTTTAATTTGACCATAAAATAATTAATTTCTTGTAAATCATTTACGTAAACGAATGGAATAGAGGAGGTCAGTAACTTTTAATTTCATTGATTTGTATTATATTAATTATGTGATTTTTTATTTAGACGCAGCTTTTACTTTTTAAGGCAGAGAGGAGAAGATTTTATGATTTCATCAAAGGTTGCAACAGCTTTAGACAATCATTCTTGGATTCGTACCATGTTTCAAGAGGGAAAAAGGTTAAAAATGCAATTTGAAGAAAAAGAAATTTTTGACTTTTCAATTGGAAATCCCGCCTTAAATCCACCAAAGGATTTTTATGATGCAATGAATCAAGTAATAGAAAGCCCTGTAAAAGGAAAGCATGGATATGGTGATTATCAAGGGATATTTGAAGCACGCCAAAAAATAGCATTTTATTTACAGGAGCGTTTTTCTGTAGAGTTCACACCTAATCATATTGTCATGACAGTTGGTGCTGCAGGTGCAATGAATGTGGTTTTAAAAACTATATTAAATGAGCAAGATGAGGTCATTGTTTTGTCCCCTTATTTCCTAGAGTACGAAGGATATATCCAGAACTTTAATGGAAAAATAGTCCCAGTTTCTTTGAATAATGATTTTAGTATAAATTTCGAATCTATAAAGCAAGCCTTATCAAAAACTACGAAAGCGATAATTCTTAATTCTCCGCATAATCCAACCGGCATTATACATACACAGCAAGAACTGAATGAGCTTGGAAAGCTACTAGATGATTATGAACATACATTCAATCAACCTATTTATGTAATTTACGATACTCCATATGAGCAATTAATATTTGATTCAGTGTACTCAAACCCTTTTAGTGCATATAAGCATATAATTTTCATCGGATCATTTAGTAAGGAACTGGGGATTTCTGGAGAAAGAATTGGATATATTGCCCTGAGTTCTGATACACCTAATAAGGAAACTTTGACTTCTGCTTTAGTGTACTGTAATCGAATTTTGGGCTTTATCCATGCTCCTATGCTTATGCAAAGGATAATTGGTGAGATGGTAACGTTAAAGATTGACCCTAGCCCATACAAAGTTCGGAAAGATCTGATTGTGAGTATTTTAAGGGGAGCTGGTTTTGAGTTTATTGATCCTCAGGGAGGCTTTTTTGTTTTTCCAAAAGCTCCAATTGAGGATGATATAGAATTTTGTGTTGAAGTAGCTAAGAAATTTAAAGTTCTTACGGTTCCTGGGAGCCAATTTGGGCGAAGAGGGTACTTCCGCTTATCATACAGTGTCCCCCTTGAGCAAATTCAAAATTCTAAAGAAGTTTTCCATGCCATTTATAAGCATTTTTCAAATTAATCATTTATAACTCAAACCATAATGGATGATGGCCTTAAAATGATAATAAAAAAAGGATGTGTAAGTATGGCGGTACTAATGAAAGCAGCCCAAATCTCCACTGCTGGTGGAAAGTTTGAACTCGTGAATAGGGAAATTCCAGAGCCGGGTCGTGGACAGGTACGGATTAAAGTAGAAGCCTGCGGTGTCTGTCACAGTGATGAAATGGTAAAAGAAGGATTGATCCCTGGTATTCAGTATCCACGCATTCCGGGTCATGAAGTAGCTGGTTACATTGATAAAATTGGTGAAGAAGTTACGACGTGGCGTGCAGGTCAGCGAGTCGGTGTTGGCTGGCATGGAGGTCATTGTTTTACATGTAATGTTTGCCGTGAAGGAGATTTTGCGAACTGTGTAAATCGTCAGACTTGCGGTATTTCGTACGATGGCGGTTATGCGGAGTATATGGTAGCTCCCCAAGAAGCTTTGGCTTTGATTCCAAATGAATTGTCTTCTATAGAAGCTGCGCCCCTTCTTTGTGCAGGGGTCACAACGTATAACGCACTACGAAACAGCGGCGCAAGGGGTGGAGATGTTGTCGCGATTCAAGGTATGGGGGGATTAGGACATTTGGGCGTCCAATTTGCGAATAAATTGGGCTTCAAAACCGTTGCCCTCTCCCACGGGAAAGAGAAAGAACAGCTTGTACGTCAACTCGGAGCTCACGTTTATATTAATACAGAGATATCTAATGTTACAGAAGAGCTGAATAAACTATTAGGAGCGCGCGTGATTTTGACCACTGCTCCTAATAGTAAGGCGATTTCTGCTCTTGTCGATGGGCTGTCTCAAAACGGTAAACTCCTCATTGCAGCGGCATCGGGTGAACCAATCGAAGTGTCTCCTCTACAGCTCCTTCTTTATCGACGTTCAGTAGAAGGTTGGTATAGCGGCCATGCGAAGGATTCTGAAGATACCTTGAATTTCAGTGCATTAACTGGTGTACGCCCAAGTATTGAAACATTTAGTCTCGAGCGGGTGAACGAAGCATATGAGTACATGATATCCGGTCAAGCCCGTTTCCGTGCCGTTTTAAAAATGGTATAAACTTGACTCGCCAATCGGCGAATCTTTTTAAAAAATTTGATTCATCTACTTTGACTAGGTTTCTATGTTCAGAAAATCATGGCTTTCTGAACAAAATCAAAGGCTCCCTGAAAAGGAGCCATTGATTTATTAATTCATAGTATTTATTTCAACTTTTTGTCTCTTAGACCGAACGCTTATAAAGATAAATGTAGCAACTAAGAAAGTGAAAAGAATGATTCCCACAATTTCAAAATCGAGTTCTGCCCAAGGGTTAAAGAAGGTAAATGCCAGATAGAAGGAAACTCCGTACGCTAAGACGACAATTACCCATCCCATTATTCTTGAAGCAGCTTGCCCAAGTTTGCTTGATTGATTCACCATTTTGTGGACAATCATGGAATCAATTGTATCTGTAATCATCATGCCAAACATAAAAACAAGGCCTAAAAGTAAGGGGGTATATTTACCTGTGTTACTTGCTGCCATGGACCAGACAGCTGTTTGACTTACCGTTTCGGCAGCTAAGGCAAATAAAGCCCCTACTAAAATAATAAGAAAGGGATTCGTTGTTCCCTTCGCAACTTTTGGAATAAACTTTCCCTTTAGCCCGCTTAGTTGAAACTCTTCGTTGTTATTTCTCGTACGTAATAGATTATACGTATTTAATGTGCCAATGAGGAATAAAGAAATAATCGATACCCACGATGCAAAATTATCAAAATAAGCTGGGAATGTAAAATTCTTCATCACCATTCCCAAAATACCAGCCGTCACAGCTACCATTCCCCCGTGGCCAAATGAGAATAGTGTACCTACCCAACGTGCAAACGGACTGCCCATTCGCCAATTATAACGGGTTTGTCCATCAATAAAAGCAAGATGATCCGCATCCAATCCATGTCGAAGCCCCAATACAAAAACAAGTAAAAAAAGTGATACAGTTTCCATTCAAAAATTCCTCCCTTTTCTAAAAATAAAAAGTACAACATAAAAAATCCTCAACCTATGACAGATTGAGGATGTATGGGTACGTGCAAATAAACGACAAAATGGCAGAATACGATTGTCGTTTCATTTTCGTACACCTCTCCTTTCCGCGAAGGCTGCTTTGGTGTTACAACCTAGGTAGGTCTCCTGGCTTTTGCATCATCACTCTCTATCGTCTTCCCCAACTACATAGCTGAGTGACATAATGATAAAGAGCTCCTCAATTACAGTGGCGGGACCGCTCGGGATTTGCACCCGATTCCCTGTTACCCCTTGCTTTTACAAGGGCACCTAGTTTGCTTACAATATAATGTTGTAACTTGATTATACATGTAATCATCAGAATTTCATACCTAATTTGCTGGAGCAGCGTTTTTTCTCCGCTAACAAGGGTAAACACAGTTCATGGAGTCCTAGATAAGGAGTCCATTCCCCCTCTTTTTTTGATGTAGTGTCTACGTAGCGATGTTTTCCGAGTTTAGTAGCCCTAAGAGCGTGTAAGATGTCGCATATTCCCTCCCGTTTTCTACGTTAATGTATTTCCGCAAAAAGGTGACTTTTTCCTGCCCTCCTATTCGACTGTGTCCACTTTTGAAAACATATTCGATTTCATAGCATGATTTTCCTGTGATTGTATTCAGTTCAAAGTATTTTACATATTTTTAATACCCTCCTTAACTACATTTAACATATATAATCTACGATTATATTAGCAACTTACTTCAAAATTAAAATTAAAGATGAGGGTGTAAACATGAAAAAACGTTTAGTAGGCACAGCTGTGTTATCAGTTGCAGCGATGACTGCATTAATTTTCGGTAATGCGTCTAAATCAGATGTACAAGCTGCTAATGAGTCAAATAGTGGAAAGGCTAAAAATGTAATTGTTTTTGTTGGCGATGGTATGGGAACTGCCGCTCGTGATGCAATTCGCCTAGCTACAGTTGGAGTGAATGGTAAACTTGCTATGGAAGATATGCCGTATGCAGGAATGGCTCGTACCGCTTCAGGAAGTTCATTTGTAACGGACTCTGCTGCAGCCGCAACGGCAATGGCTTCAGGTGTAAAAAGTTATAATGGTGCAGTTGGCGTGGATATGAATGGAAAGCCTGTTCAAACTGTTTTAGAGACGGCAGAGAAGGCTGGGAAGGCAACGGGGCTCGTTACGACAAGCCAAGTAACAGACGCGACTCCAGCTGCTTTCGGTGCGCACGTTGCGAATCGAAGCGCTCAAAGTGATATTGCGAAACAATATCTTGAAGACAGTAAAGTGGATGTGATTTTAGGCGGCGGGGAGGACTACTGGTACCCAGCAGGAAATCCTGGCTCTTATCCTGATAACCCACCTGAAGATACTGAAGAAGCAAGTAAGGGGACAAATGGAAATCTAGTAGATCAAGCGAAAGAATTAGGTTATACGTACGTTAAAAATGCTGATGAAATGAAACAAGCAAAAGGTCAGAAACTTCTAGGCTTGTTTGCAAACGAAGAAATGTTCCAGCAAAACCCTGAAGGAGAAGGGGATATTTATAATCCTGTTGTTTCCTTACCAGACATGACACAAAAAGCAATTGATACCTTATCAAAGGACAAAAATGGCTTCTTTTTAATGGTTGAAGAAGAGGGAATTGACGAAATGGCTCACAATGATAATGCTTCCCTGACTATTAAGGCGGGACAACAATTGGATAAGGCTGTGGAAGTTGCGAAGGCATATGCAAAAAATCATCCTGATACTCTTGTTCTTGTTACTGCTGACCATGAAACTGGTGGCCTTGCGGTTGAAGATACAGGTAACAAGGATGAATCTGGTGATGGCATTTCCAAAGAAGATGGTCCTTTCAACATTGCTAATTCTAATCAACAATTTATGGTAGATTGGACTACTGACGGACATACTTCTTCAGATGTACCACTTACTGCAATGGGACGTGGTGCAGACCTCTTCACAGGTGTGTATGAGAATACTTATATCCATGATGCAATTCTTAAAGCAATGAAATTAAAATAATTAAAAACGTAGCCTAGAATTAAGATTGCTGTTGTCATAGGTTGGGGAGTTTAGTTCCCCAACCTTTTTACTTTGGAAGTAAAGCCATTATCAAAGAAGGTCATATGAAAGGCATGAAAGGTGCAGGGGCAATAATCATGGCTTTTGTAGCTTTTCCTACTTTCCTCCTCTAACGGGGGAAATAGTGTTTAAGATCATACACAAAGAACTCTTGATTTTTACTTGATACTTGAATACAATTTATTTATTAATAAATAAATAAATCGGAAGGGGGCAGGGATATTGGCCGGCCACGAAGACCGAAAAGAACAAATTATCGATAAAGCCGTAGGAATATTTGCGGAACTTGGATACTACAAGGCGACAACAGCGCAGGTGGCCAAAGCTGTGGGAGTAACACAGCCGTATGTGTTCCACTTTTTCAAAAATAAAGAAGAGCTCTTCAAAGCAGTTATTGACAGGGCAATTACCCGGATTTATGAAACCTTCACCCAAGTCGAAGCACCTTCGGATCGATTGATGGAGACGATGGGGCACGCGTTCCTTCAAATCATGGAATCTCATAGGGATGAGATTATCATGGTCATGCAAGCTCATGCAATTTCTGAACCAATGATTCGGGAGTATGTCAGTGAGAAGTTCCGTATGATCCATGAAAGTATAATTGCGAAATTTGAAAGGGCAGGAATTCCGAATGCAGAAGCGGCAGCTTCTGAATTTATCGGAATGGGTCTCTTGATTACGGTATCAGAAGTTTTGAATTTACCACAATTACTCCATTTTAAGGATCAAACGAAATAACAGCTCAAATCAATGAAGCGGAAACAGACGAACTAGGCAGTAACAATGCTGCCTATTTTATTCATATTTTTATTTATTTATTAATAAATAAATAATCGAGAGGCAATTCCATTAAAAGAAATCGTGAGAAAGGAATGATCAATTGATGAAGGCGAGCAATCGAAAGGTCATGCTGGAAATGAAGCTCTTTGAGGGAGAAAGGCTGCTCGTAATGATGAGTATGCTTGGTTTTGCACTTGCAGTTGGTATTGCTGTGTATATTGGTATATATGGAGCGATCATTTCACCAGAAGGTAATTTGGAGAGGGCATTTTCTTTTGATGCCGCAATCGCATTGTTTATTTTGTCCATAGCAGCCATTTTGCCGGTATCGGGGCTGAGTTCCCGCAAACGTACGGCTTTTCGCTGGGTTTTCACACTGACTGTCCTATACGCTTATGCGGTCGAAACGATCCAGCATTTTCGCGGAATCAATCCGCGGTTCTCGCGTGTCGGCTCTACAGCCGATTCAATTGCTGGCGCTTTGTTCGGACTTGATTCGCTGTTGATCATCATCGCGACTGTGCTGCTTGCCATCCCGTTTTATCGGAAAAAGCAATTGGGTGAACGTCCGCTTTTAGTGCTAGGTATCCGCTATGCGTTTTTCTCAACGATAATTGCCTTTGCTTCAGGAATATGGATGATCGCGCTACAGAGCCGGTATACGGGCGAGGCAGGAAATCTAATTGTCCTTCATGGACTCGGCTTTCATGCTTTGCAGGCGCTACCGCTGCTGGGATGGTTATCGGAGCGGGCTGCCGATAAGAAGCATGCCCTGCAGCGAATCCATTTCGGGAGTTTTGCCTGGACGATTGCCGTCCTGCTGATCGGATTGCAAACCGCCATCGGACGTTCTGTTTTTGAATTGACAGCATTGCCGCTCCTTTCCGGTGCTATGCTGCTTGTCTGGCTCGCCGTAGTTATTGCTGCTGTATTTGATTTGCTAAGGCCGACAGCGGTGTCTGCCAATCCATCGTCGCACAGCGATTAAACAAATATTTTCCTAGGGAGGGGGCATCGTAACAGTGTATGAAAAATTGTTTTCTCTCGCAAGCATAGCCATGCCGTTCTGGCTTCTTTTGATACTGTTGCCGACATGGCGGGCCACAAGGTTTCTTGCAAACATAGCCATTTTTCCTATGTATCTTGCTGCACTTTACATTGTAGGGATTATAACGGCCATCGCAGGCTCCAGCCTCGGATTCGTTCAAGATTTCGGATCGGCGGAGGGAGTCATCCGGCTGTTGTCAAAACCAGACTTTGCTTTACTTGTCTGGCTTCATTTGCTTTGCTTCGATCAAATGGTCGGCCATTACGTTTATAGAGATAACATGGAACATCGGTATGTGCCGCTACCGGTGCAATCCATACTTTTATTCCTCATCCTTATGTTTGGTCCGCTTGGGTTGTTATGCTATTTTGTGCTTCGTAGGATACGGAAACAGAGCAAATTAAGTTTATAAAAATAAAAACCTGCCGTCTATTGACGGTAGGTTTTCCTGCATGGTACCACTCTTTTTGATTCGTTCATTATGTCAATCAACAGTAAGATTCTCTCTTCTAAAAACAAAAAAGCCTGTCCATAATCCTGGATAGCTTTCTAAGGTAATGTACTTACAAAGTAAAAAGGACCTCATAAGTCCTGCTCCTCTTGATACCAGCCCCACCTACGCTGTATATCTTTGACAGCCACGCGCGCCATCCAACCCAATTACTATCATAACAGAAAACGCTTACACATGGGTGACTAATCCTTCGTCAAATCCTGCCATTCACATGTCGAAATATATACGCAACAAAATCAAAAGGGATACACTGTTTATAAGCTAAATTATGTAAATAAACAATGTCCTTCAGCTAAGTGACCTGGGGGACATTGTTTATAAATATTGACACCACATTAATACCCTAACAATAGGAAAGGCCCAAATGGTGTCATACATCAACGCTGGAAACAGTACCCCTAAAGGTACATGTATCTTTTGAGATATCTTTTAGATATTGTTCGAAGTGCATAGTTTCATACAATGTTTGATCGTTCCTAAAGGTTTACTTTTACGAATAGGTAAAATACTGATTTAATATTTTCCAGTACGAAAGACTATTTATCTAAATGCTACCGTGGGGCTGCATTAGATCAGTTTGCAACAGAACACCGAATAGATAAACAAAAAAGGCAACCCTCGCATTTAGGTTGCCTTTTTTGTTACCTATGACTCTTAGTTTTTGGGTTGGGGATGATAAAAAAGAAAAACCTGCTCTTTTCTGCCAACATGTTCATTATACTGTGTTAAGACAGACTACAAATTGGACAGAGTGTAAAACATTTCGGAAGTTTTTTCTGCATTTTTGCTTGTATTCAGGTTGGCACTTCCTTTGTTAGGCTGGCAGGGGGTGTGGGGCAGAGCACGCCACGTATGCGTGTAGAGTTTAGGAAAAGAGCAATACAATGGACGGATGATGTGGCGGTTCGGCGGGAGGTTCTTGGAAACCTATTGTAGCAATATAATAAGGCGCCGGATTCTTACCTGACTTAACCAGCTCATCCAGGGCTGTTTTTTTGTTGTCTGACCGTAGCAACAGTAAGAACTTCTTTTACGAAAATCACCTTATCGTATAATAGTTGCGTTTTGCCGTCAGCCAGCTTTTGTTGTTATTTAGATGAATTGTAAATAATTTCATATACCATATTTTATTATAAAATTGTAAGTATAAATGTGACTTTCTTTGTTATTTGGCGTATCTTCTTCAGAATTATATGTCGCTACCTTATGAATGGAAGGTTACCTGAAAAGGTAGCTTTTTATTTTTGTTGAATGACAATAAAGTCGTTTCTTTTACAATAAAGTTGTTCCGCAAACGGGCCAGATTGTTGAATAACATTTTCTATTGTATCGTGAAGATTGTGAAAAAATGCACTTAAGCGAACTGGCAGTTTAGTTTAAGTGTATTTCTTCACAATATTAAGAAAAAAGTATTCTTTCTTTGTTAGTAAAATCGTTTTTTTTATATTTGTCTGGTGTCACCAAACTAAATTAAAGGCATTTCTAAAATTGTGTAAATACTAAATCAATTAAGTACCCATTATATTGAATGATTTGAACAAAGTTTATTATTTATTGCTGCGAACAAAACAGCCATGTTCATACCTGGCTGTTGAACTTCCGCGCTTTAATATTTTTTAGTAATTATAATATTCTCTCTACTAATTCTCCGACTTGCTCTGCCATAACGCGTGGCGGATAAGGTATTCCTTCTTTAAACCACCATTCCACCAGTTCAACGTATGCAGCGGAAACAAATCGAATAATGATATCTTCGTTTAATCCTTTATTTTTGCCTACGGTAACATTGACTTTGTATCTTAAGATGGGGATGGGGAAGCCACCTTTTTACGAGGTACCGCCAACAAAAATGATTTTTAATGTACCGTATTTATGATACGTTTCACCGTAATGAATCAATATGAAGTATAGAAATTAGAGAATCTCTAATAATAAAAAAATTAAGAGGATGAACTTTAGGAATTCTTTTAGTATTGGAGTGAACCGTGTGCATAGTAGTTATTGGTTTTTTGCAATACTCATTTCAAGCACGATACTGTTTTGTTTTATTTTATTAAAAAAAAGAAACACTCGAACCCTGTTTCTTTATTTAACAATGGTTGGATTTGGTTATATCATCGAGACCACTATATTTAATTTCTTAGGAAGCTATGATTATAACCCCAATATTATCAAGCGTAATTCATTTTATGACAGTGAATTGGGAGCGTTTTTCTCAAACGCATTAGCTTTACCGGTCACAGCAACCTTGATAGCAACTTTCCACTTAAATTGGCTTTGGATCATCTTTTTTTCTGGATTCTTTGTAGGGATTGAATGGTTATTTTTAAAGCTTCATATCTATACACAGCACTGGTGGAAATTAGCATATACAGGATTAGGTCTCCCTTTATATTTTGCTTTAGCTAAGATTTTCTATAAATGGATTTTACACCCTTCAAGGGGATTCAAACACAATTTGATGCTCTATTTAATCACGGGTTCCATATCTGCCAGTGCCCATATTCTTCCGATGCTCTTTTTCTTGAATAGATTTTATCGCCCTAGATGGTTTGGGAATGTAGGGAAAGATTCCATTGCATTCTCAGCAATTTACTATTTATGCGCAAGTCTTTTTTATTGTCTTATGATTAAAATCAATTGGAAACCGAAATGGATCAAATATATTTTAACAGGTTTATTTATTTATACTGTGAATCAAGTTCTTGAAAAGATTGGAATTCTTCATAGTCTCGTGTGGTGGGACCAATTTTACTATATTTGTTTAGCATTATTTCTTATTTTCCTTGTTGGAGTTATAGATAAAAGATTATCTAAACAAATAGTAGCCGATAAAAATCCATCCTAATGAAAACAGGTGCAGTCTTCATTTAGACGAAAGCACCTGTTTTAATACTTATCATAAAACGAATGTCATTCGTGAACGTATCGGATTAAAGAATAACTTTTGAAAAATTAGGGGATTATCATTATTCACCTCATTTTTACTATGCCCATCGATAATTTAAATAGAACCCAACTATAAGGAAGTAACTGATTCGAAAGGGGGCTTGAGTTTAACCAAGAGTCGTAGCGGCGACTCTTTTTCTTGTTCAACTAACGAGTGCAATAGTGAAAGAGGCGGATATAAAAACCGCCTTAATTTTGTACTTCGGTATACAATGCTTTCATTCTTACAAATATTAAAGAGGTTCTAATCTAAATACGTACTATTCGATATTCGAGACACAGAAGCTACCCGACGGGAAAGGGCAGCTTTTTGTGGTGGTTCATTTTTTAAAAACCTCAATTTGATAAAAAAACATCCAATTATTTCAGCTGTTTGCTTTTTTATAAAAACCTTTTAATGATTTAAACATATCACGTCCCGATGTCTTTGCCGTTTGATGGTTACATTCTTCATTAGGCATACTCAAATACCAGCTGCCATCACGGTCTTCATTTAATCTATACACTTTATTGGTCATAACATTTGTATAAAAGTCTCCATCCTTCAGTCTCAAATTATCCCTCCTCTAACACGTATGTACCCTGTATTATGCCCAAAGCGGCGCATTAAAAGCGTTGCGTTAACACTCCAACCTGCCGAATAAGAGCTAAAAAGCTGGATTGGGTTCGCATTTATGGAATGGAAGTATGAAAAACTGTCAAAACGATACATTTTGTTAAGGATCATAGTACATAAAACTAATAGCTTCCGAACATACTAATAAAATGTTTTGGAGGTGGGTTTTATGGATAAAAAAGACTTTCAAAAAATTTATAATGAATACTTACAACAAGGGGAAGACCAAGCTCAATTGGAAGTCGTTGAGGAAGTCGATTCAGGAGTAGAACAAATTGTTGCGGTTCGTAAAAATGATGAGGATGATATTATTGCTTTTAAAACAAGTAGTGGAAGAGAATTAGATTATATTACTGCTCTTGATGAAGCAAAAGCAGGAAAGTTAGCTCATGTGGACGTATTTCATAGGTATGGCAGGGATATTATACGTAGTGAACCTGATGGTATTAAAGAAAATAACTTAGATAACTTACCTTCTTTTTAAACGGGTTAACATCAAGAAGAGAATGTTAACCACGCTGCCTCTTTTTATATGGTCTTAAAGAAAAGGAAGAATTATTTAATCTCATCTGGTGAAATGATTTTATGTTTTAATTCTGAATTCATATCTAAAACACCTATCACAATTTGATTATCTTCTGTCACTGTTATGTATCTGAAATAATAATCATCAAAAATCAACAAATCAGTGTCATTCGACGTTTTTTCCATTTTGGAAAAGACATCTTCTGTGTACTCAATTTGAAAAAAATCATCCAATCTTTTGGTTGAGCCACCTACCCAGATATACAGAAAATCTCTCAGTGTGATTTGTTCAATCAGCGATAAATGTTTCTTGAATTGTAATTTATCTACTGTTACGGTTTTCATCTTCGATCACTCCTCAACAAGTATCTATTGTATACATTGAGGTCTGCCACATCAATTCTATTGGTGTAACAATCTGTTTACATTTTATTTACCATTACCCGCCCCCTGAATACCCGCCGTGAGCTCGTGTGGCGCGCCTGGACCGAAGCGCTCGACAAGATTGTGAAAAAATATATACTTAAACAAATGGAGTGCGTTAGTGGAAGAAGAACCTGTGTTTTAAAAGTCCATGATTTACCCCGTAATTATTAGACATAAGCTACAATTACGGGGTGTGTTTTTATAACCAAGCTTTTTTTAGGAGCTCCACGCCAAGCTTGATTTCATCACAAGAAAGATTACTAAAACCAAGCTTTATAACTGGTTTATCGGTATTGTTTTTAATGAAGTAGAGTGAGGTAGGATACACTTTAACACCATGAAAGGAAGCTTGTTGAATTAGCCATTCTTCTGAATGTTTCAGGTGTACTTTGATTAACACATACAAACCAGACTGCTCACCAATAATGGATATATTTTGATCAAATTGCTTTTTTAATACTGATACCAAGTGCTGCATTTTTCGTTTATAAACAAGACGCATGCGTTTAATATGCCGATTCCATTCTCCCTCTTCCATAAATTTAGCCATTGTGAGCTGGCTAAGAAGGGAAGTGGTACTCTCGAAATGAAGAAATTGATTTTTATAACGGTTTAAAAGTGACTGTGGCAATACCATATAACTTAAACGAATTCCTGGAAGAAAGGACTTTGAGAAATTCCCTAGATAAATGACTCTTGCAGAATCAATCGAAGCGAGAGCTGGAAATGGTTGTTGCGTATAGCGAAATTCACTATCATAATCGTCTTCGATAATATACCCATGCATCTTGTTAGCCCAATGAATAAGCATTTGCCGTTGTTGAATGGACATGCTTACCCCGTACGGACTGTGATGGGACGGGGTTACATAGATTAATCGTGATTTCATTTGTTCTAATTGCGAAAAATCAGCACCTGTTTCATAAACTGGTAAAGTTTCAATCGTAAAACGATGAAATTGAAAAGCCTCCCTAGCGCCGTCATATCCAGGGTCCTCTACTGTAATGCTTGGGAAATCAACCTTCAGTATATGCCCAAGATTGATAAGCATTTGTTGGGTACTACTGCCGATAATAATGGCATTTGCATCTGTTTTCACCCCACGAGATTGGAGTAAGTATGCGGCAATTTGTTCACGTAGGCACACTTCACCAAAGGGTTCCCCATATTGAAAGCTCTCCTGTAACGTTAATACTTGATTGGCAATTCTCCTCCAAATTTTCAAAGGAAAATGTGTTTGATCCACGGCGCCCGCTCGGAAATCAATGAGGGTAGGTGTCACCGACTCTCTTTGATGTTCATTATGAGGGATTAACGATTCTTGGAATAAAAGTGGCTCTAATTCATTTGCAAAATAACCTTTTCTTCCTTCTCCGCGAATATAGCCTTCAGCTACAAGTTGATCATAAGCCATTAATGTTGTATTGCGACTTACTTGAAGGGAGTCTGCAAGTTGACGAATGGAGGGCAATTGTTCATCAGCAAGTATATCCCCCTGTTCAATTAATAACTTAAACTGCTCATAGATTTGTTTGTATTTGGGGGAGTCATCTTTAAAAGCAAAAATGGTGTTTTTCATTTATGATCTCCTTTGACATGTTTATTTATTTGAAATTGTACCTTTTTACATGTCAATTTGTATAATACTATATTTTATAGATGAAGGTTGAGAGGAGATTTTTTATGTATATCCCTAAGCAATTTAAAATAAAAGAATTAACAGCAATCTACGATGTAATACAGGAGAATAGCTTTGCATCATTGTTTTCCATGCATGAAGGAATGCCTTTTGTGACACATGTACCCCTGCTTGTAAATAAAGAGAAAAACTATTTATATGGCCATTTTGCTCGTTCGAATCCTCAGTGGAAAGATATTGCAAACCAAACAGTCTTAGCAGTCTTTCATGGACCTCATTGTTATATCTCTCCCTCTTGGTATGAGACGAATCAAGCAGTACCAACATGGAATTATGTGACTGTTCATGTATACGGCGAAGTCGAACTTATTAAGGATGAACAGGAGTTAACAAGCTCTTTGTATGACATGGTATTGAAGTATGAAGCTCCTAATAGTTCATACAAATTGCAAGATGTAGACGCTGACTTTCTCGCTGGGATGAACAAAGGAATTCAAGGATTCAAAATAAAAATCAACAAGATAGAGGGGAAAGCGAAGTTAAGTCAAAACCATTCATTACATCGACAAGAGCTAGTTATGCATCAACTGGAACAGATCCACAATACAGATGAGCAAAAAATTTCCTTTTTAATGAGGGCAAACCTAAAAAAATAACGCGTAATGTTCCTGCATTAACACTCTTTTTGTTGAACTTTTTTTGCAAAACGAGGCAGTTTTCACTACTTCGGAGGCAAGTTAATTGAAGGACCCTCGCAAAAATCATTGTCTTGAGCATATTTTCTTAGCGTTGGAAATTCGCATGATCCTGATGCTACCATCTATATACACTTACACATACTAAAAGAGTAAAAAGTTATTTGGAGTAATATGATTTTTTCTACTATCAATTAAAGCAATACAGTGAGCCAATCGCTCTACCCCTAGTTTAATTTGACTCTCGTTCACTTGAGAGATGCTTAATCGAAGGAGATTTTCCTTTTTATATTCTGGTAAAAACATTCTAGAGGCATCATCAACATATATATGCTGCTCGTTTAGCATATGAACTACCTGTTTTGCTGTCACATTCTCGGGTAAGCTGATGGACAGATAGAATCCTGAAGTCGGTTTAGAAAAATGAGTATTAGCCGGTAGCAATAATTCACATGCTTCTTGAAGGAGTTGCATTTTAGTACGGTATACCTCTTTTATTTTTTTGAGATGGTTATTAAACATACCACTTTTTAAATAGATTTCTAGCGCGCCTTGAGAAAGTGCTGAACTATTAAAATCCGAACTAAATTTGTATCGTAAAAAATTGTTAATCATTAATGTCGGAAGAACGACAGTAGCAATCCTTAACCCTGGAAGAAAGATTTTTGAAAAGCTTTTAACATAAATCACTCTCCCAGACGGATCAAAAGAAAATAAAGGATCTGATTTTGCATTTGGATCAAGGTCCCCTAAAAAGTCATCTTCCACTATATATACATCGTATTTTTCCGCTAACTCAACAATTTTTTTCTTTTCACTATTCGTGTAACAATGTCCAAGTGGATTGTGAAATCTCGGGATAATATAGAAAAACTTTATATCATTATTTCGAAAAATGTATTCAAGACGATCAAGATCAATCCCATCCATCGATAACTCAATTCCAAAAGTAGTAGTTTGGTGCAGATTGATGGACTCAATGAATCCGAAATAAGTAGGCTGTTCAATTAGAATATTGTTTTTTCCATTTGGAAATGGCATAGAAACTAATAAGTTAAGGGCTTGCTGTGAACCAGATACAACGACCAATCTTTCAGGTTGAGTGAACACCTGTAAATTCTGCAAATACTTCACTAACTGTACTCGTAATGAGTAAGACCCTTGTTGATCAGAGTATGTAAAAAGCTCTTCTTTATATTGTTCAATTGCTTGATTCATACAATGTTGAAATTCAAGATAAGGCATAACATTTTTATCTGGACCAGCAGACAAGAAATCAATCCCCTCGTTTTCATTCGTCGCATTTTGAAATTCATTCACAACATAGTAGCCGCTTTTAGGAACAGAATAAATTAAATGCTCTTTTTCTAGTTCGGTGTATGCTTTAATAACCGTATTTTTGCTACATGAAAAATACTCAGATAACTGACGAACAGAAGGGAGTTTACTACCCGCACTAAGCGATCCATCTGCAAGCCGAATCTTAATTTCTTCCATTATCCTGATATATTTTGAGCTCATATATTAATCTCCTTTCAATTGTACCAGTACAGATAGGTAAAAGAATGATTTATTTTATTGTATGTACCCTATTATCATTTTAATTATATCAGAACTGTTTTTTTTAAAAGCGGAAAATGGTACAGATGTGAGACAAATTAAAAGATAGGGGTAGGATAAGATGCAGAGAAAAACCAGAGAGAAATTTGGATTATTGTTGGGATTAGTAGGTGTCATTTGTTTTAGCTTAACGCTCCCTTCTACAAGTATTGCAGTAGAGTATTTTGGGACTACGGTCGTCGGTTTAGGAAGAACAGTTGTTGCCGCTATTATAGTAGCGGTGGTATTGATTGTTCGAAAAGAAAAACTACCCTCTCCTCGCCAATTCAAAAGTCTATTTATTGTTGCTTTTGGTGCAGTTTTAGGATTTCCCCTCCTCACTTCTTGGGCTATGAAATCCTTGCCTGTTTCTCATGGTGCTGTGGAAGTAGCCCTGTTACCATTAGCAACAACCGGATTTGCTATGTTTAGAGCAGGTGAAATCCCTTCTCTCAAATTCTGGGTTTCAAGTGTAGTCGGCTCTTTGGCTGTTATTATGTATGCATTTCATCTTGGATTCGGTCAATTACAACTTGCCGATTTAGCTTTACTAGCAGCAGTACTTATACTTGGACTTAGTTATGCAGAAGGTGGGAGATTAGCGAAAGAACTAGGTAGCTGGCAAGTGATTGCATGGGCAATTATGATAGGTGCTCCATTTTTCATTATTCCAGTTGGGCTAAACCTTACAACTGAAATGATTCATGCACCTTTACAAGCTTGGGTTAGTTTTATTTACCTCGCAGTAGTTAGTCAATTTCTAGCATATGTTGCTTGGTATAGCGGAATGGCTATGGGTGGAATAGCAAGAGTTAGTCAGATTCAATACCTACAACCATTTTTTATGATTCTATTTGCAACAGTATTTCTAGATGAATCCATCACATTTTTCACTCTTGCAATAGCAGTGATTGTTGTCTTTTCTGTTATATTAGGCAAAAATGCTCCCGTATCAAAAAAAGGATCTGTATCAAAGAAAAACTAACTATATGTTCAAAAGATTGTGAAGAAATATACTCAAGCAGGTGCTTTTCGGGAATAACGAAAAAGCCCAATTTTTCAGCATTAAATTGAGAAAATGGAAATTAGCTTGATAGGCATGCGTCAGGACCCCTAAAAACAAAAATGGTATTTTTCATTTATGCTCCCTTTTGACATGTATATTTATTTAAAATTGTACCTTTTTACATGTCAGTTTTTATAATACTATATTTTACAGATGAAGCTAATCAAGGAGGACCTGATTATGTATATTCCTAAATACTTTAGAGTCACGGATATGGATGAAATTCGAGAATTTGTTCAAATGAACTCATTTGGAACGATTGTAACAACAAAACAAGGTAAACCAATTGCTACTCATTTACCATTACAGTTCAATAAAGAAGGAGATGATTACTATATAACGGGACACATGGCTTATGGGAACCCCCAATGGAGAACGCTCGAAACCTGTGAAGATATACTAGTTATGTACCAAGGACCACATGCTTATATCTCTTCTTCCTGGTATGGACATGAAAATGTACCAACATGGAACTATCAATCTGTACATGTATATGGTACAGCCAGCATTTTGAACGAAGAAGAGTTGCAACAAGACCTTATAATGTTGCTACAAAAATACGAAAAACACCGTAAGAACCCAGTTTTATGGGATAAGCTTTCCCCTCAGTTATTAGAAAAAGAATTAAAAGGTATTGTTGGATTTAAGATTAAGGTACAAGAAATTCAAGCGTCCTATAAATTAAGTCAAAATCGTAATGAAGAGGACTATCATAACATCGTTAATAAACTCCATGAAGAAAAGGATTTAAATTCTCAACAAATGGCAGAAGTGATGAAAAA
>NZ_JASATP010000044.1:0-49495 GCF_038440375.1 Bacillus sp. OTU530 | reverse complement strand
CACTATAATATCTAGCATTTTTTACATAAAAAATTAAGTTTTTAAATAAAGTGTTCAAAATGAGCATTTTTAATTTATAAAGAAACGAGTTCATTCTATGCTAGGATTGAAATTGTCTCGAACTACCAAAAAGATATTAAGTGGTATGGAAGCGGTGCATATGCTTCAAAAAAAGCAAGTTTTCTTACGCGAGCAGTCTGTCAAAAACCAGAAAGAATTTATACATCAGTTGTTTGGACTTACAGCATAAAGTGGGATTCCGAAAGAAGTCTCCTTATTTTTCAAACTTTCATTATATTTGCATCAGAACCATAAAATGCACTAGTGTTCCTAAAGGTTTACTTTTTGAAACAAAATAAAAAGAAGAATCAATTTGAATCCTCCTTTTGGTACAAGTATTTAATCTTGTAAGAATTGTTGTATGTCAGATACTCGTAATCCTGTGAATTTTGCGATATCTTCTACAGACATCCCATTCTTATGCATCCTCGAATTAATTGGATTCTTCCTTCTTCACGCCCTTTTTCTATACCTTCTTGCCTTCCCTTTTGTTTCGCATGAGCTAACTTTGCTTGTTTATCTAATAATAATTTTCCCGTGCTTCATATGCACGACGGAACGAGGAATCATGACTCATAGAACTGTTACAGAGCCTGAACGACAGATTGTGCTTGGGAATCACACAAAGCCGTATTGACTGATCCAACGTAGTCCCTCGCTATGGCTCACCATATACCGGAGACTCAGACTAGACAACTAGGCTTTTTCAAGCCCCCACTTTCGACCAACGGAAGTCCCCTTGTGGGAAAAACGTGTTAACGTTTAAGCGGTGGGTAGTTGACTACTAACTACTCGCTTGTCTTCTCATTGTCCACATTTTCCGTATCCATGTAACGAATAACAATGTACTCGGTAAAATGATGAACAAGGGTACCCATAAAAGAGACGGAACGATATGTATACCATCATAAATGTGCTTTACCGAATTCGAATCCATTTTTATTCCAGCAAAAAACACGATAATTGATACAGGGAGGACAAGAATACGGCTATTTTGTATACGTGTTAATAACTGAATGCTCCGAATTGCTGCAAACATATGAATAGAAAGCTTCATAAATAATAAACCACAGAAGAATAAAATACCAATGGCATCCATATTCGTGACAAAGTCAGCTATGTTTATTTGCCGTATTAACAAATACATAGGATACATGCTTCGTTGGAATACACCTTCACCTAAAACAGTAATCGCCAATGCATCCATCGTTCCTATAAATATTGTAGAACAGACTATCGCAAGGATAGTTGTCTTCATGACTCGTTCTGGCTGCTGTGTTAATGTCCAAATCATAGCTAACTCAATTGACTCACCAAACGATTGGGTTACCCCTGTAGGCCATATAGTTCTCCAAATTTCTCCCCATCCTTGATATAAAACAGGCTGAAGACGTTCTGGGTGTACAACGCCGGAACTGAAAAGTAAAATCATTTCTAACAAGGAAAGAACGATAATAATCGGAAATCCTATTTCTCCCATTCGTCCTATAATTTCGATTCCTGAAGACACACCATAAGCTACAACAATTATAAAAACTCCACCAATCACCCAAGTCGGTGTCTCTGGTAAAATTGTTGTCGGAATTAAATACTTTACATCTGCTATCCCACGCGCTGCATCATATATAAACTCTAGAGCATACAACCATGAAATAAAGCCCCCTAACCATCGGCCTAATTGTGCAGGATACCATTCAATAAGTGTTAATCCAGGCTGCATCCTCATAAGCAATAAATATATAAGGATAATGATCGTTCCTAGAAGGGAAGAAGTAAGTACAGCCAACCATGCATCCCGTCCTGCACCTGAGGCAAAACCAAACATAATTGTAGTACCAACTTGAAAAAAAACAGTAATCGTAAATAATTGGTAATTGGATATTCTCTCCATATCACTACCTGCTTCTTAAATTTTTTCAGGATATAGCATTCGCTCTCTTAGGTTAAAATGCTTCTCTAATATGAAGTTGTCCCTGAATGCTGTACCCATTCAGCTAAGAATTCTATTCGAAATCAACGTTCTGCATTATTGAATGAACTCCTGCTCTGACCAGATAAAAGGCTTTGTATTGAGGCCGGTTTGATTAATGTTAACATACGGCATAATGCTTACTTTTACATTTGGAAATTCTTGATCCCATCTCGCTTTAAGCGTATTTTTCCAGTATGCAGGATATTCCCTAAACACAGAGTTGCCAAATCCAATGATATCTGACTTAAATTGCTTCTGTACCTTATTAAGTGTCAATTGAACCGATTCTTTCAACTCATTCTCTAATTCATGCTGAATATAGGATATAATTTTAGGATCATTTAAGTCTAATTTGGAAGTATTCTCAATAATCTCACCACTGGAACGAATCTGCACCTTCATATGGATTTTCCCATTTTGAAGTGTAGGCTTTCGTTTTGTTGCAGATTTAAGGACTCGAATACTAATATGCCCACTCCCTTTTTCTTTTGGAATATTGATCGTGATTAGGGAAGTTTTCAATTCATTTCGAAGCCACAATAGTCCCCGTCCCTCTTGATGATTTAACCATCCTACTAACTTATCTTTACGAAACACGGCTACCCCTACTGTACCGAGATTACGATGTTGTTTTTTGTCTTGTGAGCTATTTGTGTTTGGCACTATGGAGGGGATGACTTCTATTCGGGAGGCTAACGGTTGTATGCCTTCATCAAGAAGAATGTTTAAAAACTCTCCCACAGTTTTGTTCACCATGACCCCTTGTTTTTCTTCTTCTCTTATAATTTCAGCCCCTACTCTTTCGAATTTCGGGGTGAAGTTTATAACCTGCATTGCTTCGCCTTTTGTAAATAAAATATAGCTGTCCAAACGGGATTGACGACTCCTTGAAACAGCATCAAGAAGCGGCGCAACCCCTTTCCTTGCTAGTTTATCCCCTATAACCAAAACACGGTTGTGCGAAAAAAAGAGGCGTCGAGGGAGTTTGCTTTGGATTTTTTCCAAAGCATCCATGAGGTTTTTCCCCTTCTCTGCAACGACCCACGTTGCTTTTGCTTCCAGTTCCGTTCCTCCCCCTCCGATAGCAGTGGGACCTAGCAATCGTGGCAGCGCAAGCTGTAGTGCTAAACGGATTTCCCCATCGTTCCCCTGATCCATTGCCATTGCCGTCACAACTGCAATATCATTTATTTCGGTTCTACTCCAACAACCCGTCGTCAATAGCATGATGAGAATCATTAGTACCAAGATCCCTTGTTTTCTCATAAACATCTTCCTTTGATCACATATCATCTACTGTTTTTGGAATCGTGAACGTAAAGAATTATTCATCCGTTGCGAGTTTTTCTTACCCGTTTGTGAAGGACGGTTCTTCATACCCCACCAAGGTACGCGAATAAACACATCCTTGAAATCTCCAACATTTGCAGGAGCCATAGGTGACAAATAAGGAACACCGAAGGAACGAATCTTCAACATATAGATTAAAAGAAACAAAATCCCCATAAATATACCATATAGTCCCAATGTCCCAGCTAATAACATCATGGGAAAACGAAGCATCCGAATAGCCATCGCTTGGCTGAATATGGGAAAGATAAAGGATGCAATACCAGTCATTGAAACAATAATAACTAATGGAGCAGAAACAATCCCAGCCTGAACGGCAGCTTGACCAATCACCAATGCCCCAACAATGCTCACGGCTTGACCGACTGGACGAGGCAACCTTACCCCAGCTTCTCGCAAACCTTCAAAGGAAATCTCCATTAGAAATGCTTCCACAATTGCTGGAAAAGGAACCGTTTCTCGTGAAGAAGCTACACTTAATAACAAAACCGTCGGTAGCATTTCTTGATGATATGTAGTTATTGCAATATAAACGGATGGCAAGAGTAAAGCAACAACAAGAAACGCCATCCTTAACCAGCGGATTACCGATGATATTAAAAAATTTTGATAATAATCCTCACTGGCATTTAACATACCATAAAAAGTAACCGGTACAATCAGAGCAAAGGGAGTATTATCGATAATAATTCCGACCTGCCCTTCCAATAGACAGCCAACCAATCTATCCGGTCTTTCTGTATTTATTGCTTGAGGAAATAGCGAAAAAGGGCTATCCTTAATCAGTTCTTCAATATACCCACTCTCTAGGATAGCATCAATATCAATCTGATTTAATCGTTCTCGAACCTCTGAAACAACCGGCTCCATTGCAATTCCACTTAGATACGTAATTACGATATCCGTTTTAGATAACCGCCCTACTTTGATGGCTTCCATTTTCAACTGGGGCGTTTTTAATCTTCTCCGAATTAAACTCGTATTCGTTCGAAGGTTTTCTGTAAACCCTTCTCTCGGTCCTCGTATGACCGGCTCCGTAGCGGGCTCCTCTATTGCTCGCTTATCCCACTCCTTGGCACCAATGAATATAGCTTGTTCCATCTGATCTGCTAGTAATACAGTGTCTCCTGATAAGACATGGTCTACAATCTGTTGAACATCGTTTCCTGAATCCGTCTGAGCTACTGAAATAACTTGTTTCATCAAGAAATTCTTTATATCTACATATCGAAGCGTTGTATCCCCCTGGAACATCTCTTCACACTTGAGTAACGGCTGCAGGATGTCCGAATCAATTACCTGCATATTAACAAGTCCATCCAAAAAAATAAGCACAGCCTCTTGTCTTGTACCTATTTGAAATGGGTGAAACACGATGTCGGAACAGTTATCCAGTATGAGCTTTATTTGTTGTAAATCTTCTGTGAGGTTTCCGATAAGTTTAACGCTGCTTTGAGGATTATCTTTGTCTTTATGTGGTGTCTCTGTGCTGGCAAACTGTTTCATCCACTGAAATATGCTCTTTAGCACCTGCAAAACCTCCCCTCTTACTCTGGATATAGCTGCGCTTTCTTCGAGTTAATATTGATATAAGTTAATAAGTGATAACTATGGAAATATTTTTTGTTATATTATGTAAATGGAATTATTTGTATTCATTTCACTTAGTGAAAATATGGAAAAACAAAAAGCGAACATGCTCATCCATGTTCGCTTACAACAATTTAAAATTGCTCTTTCACAAATGATACAACTTCCTCTGCTGTAGACATAGAAAGAATTGCATCCATATGCTTTTCAATATCCTCTTTAGAAAGATTACGAATTTGTGAGCGTGCCTTTAGAATAGAAGTAGCACTCATAGAGAACTCATCTAGTCCTAATCCAAGAAGAATAGGAATGGCAATGTCATCTCCTGCCATTTCTCCGCACATGCCTACCCATTTCCCTTCTTTATGGGCAGCTTGAATCACCATACGAACAAGACGTAAAATAGCTGGGTTGTATGGCTGATATAAATAAGATACACGTTCATTCATACGATCAGCTGCTAGTGTATACTGAATTAAATCATTTGTTCCAATTGAGAAGAAGTCAACTTCCTTAGCAAATAAGTCTGCACTCACGGCTGAGGAAGGAATTTCTACCATCATCCCTACTTCAATGTTATCGGAAACCTTAGTTCCTTCTACTTGAAGCTTTTCCTTTTCTTCCAGCAAGATTGCCTTTGCTTGGCGGAACTCACCAAGTGTCGCAATCATTGGGAACATAATTTTCAAGTTACCGTATGTACTCGCACGAAGCAATGCACGAAGCTGTGTACGGAACATATCCTGCATTTCTAGACATAGGCGAATAGCACGGAATCCTAAAAACGGATTCATTTCCTTTGGAAGTTCTAAATATGGAAGCTCTTTATCGCCCCCAATATCTAATGTACGGACAACAACAGGTTTCCCTTTCATACGCTCTAATACTGTTTTATAAGCCTCAAACTGTTCTTCTTCGGTTGGAAGACAGTCACGTCCCATGTACAAAAATTCTGTACGATATAACCCAACTCCTTCGCCACCATTTTCAAGCACACCATTTACATCTTCAGGTGTACCGATGTTAGCTGCAAGTTCAACATGGTAACCATCAACTGACACAGTCTGCTCATTTACGAGTTTTGCCCATTCTGCTTTTTGTGCTTCATATGCTGCTTTTTTTTCTTCATATGTTTTTACTACTTCAGCACTTGGATTTACAATGACCTTGCCATCTAATCCATCTACAATAACTAAGACACCGTTTTCAATATCTCCCGTAACTGTTTTCGTTCCGACAACTGCTGGAATTTCCATGGAACGAGCCATAATCGCTGAATGAGACGTACGACCACCGATATCTGTTGTAAACCCTTTTACAAATTTGCGATTTAACTGTGCTGTATCTGACGGTGTTAAATCTTCAGCAATAATTACTACTTCTTCTGAAATCATACTTGGATTCGAAATAGTAACACCTAATAAATGGGATAGTACACGGTTTGTTACATCACGAATATCCGATGCGCGTTCTCTCATGTACTCATTATCCATGGATTCAAACATGCTCACAAACATCGTCGCTATTTCATGTAACGCATATTCCGCATTCACTTGTTCTGTTTTCATTTTCTCTTTAATCGGTCCCAGCAATTCGGGGTCATTTAATACTAAGAGATGGGCTGCGAAAATCTCTGCTTTGTCATCACCTAACTCTTGACGAGCATATTCCTTAATTGTTTCAAGTTCTGATTTTGATTTCGCAACTGCTTCATCAAAACGCAATACTTCTTTTTCTATGGAAGCAATCGAGCTTTTTTCAACTGTTAATTCTGCATGTTCTAAACGAAAGGCTTTCGCAATAGCAATCCCCTCTGATGCAGCAATTCCATTAATTATCTTTGTTATATCTATTGTCTTTTTCAACATGTCTGAGTTCCTTCTTTCTCTATCAACTGATGGATACTGCTAGTCGCCTGTTCATCATATCTTCAGTAATGATTTTTACTTTTGCATCTTTCGAGATTCCAGGTGACATAAAATCAATGGCTGATTTTGAATTGCTAATTAAAGGTTAGTTTCCTAACTCTATTAATAAAAAACGTTTTTCCGCTGAATAAGGTCCTTTAGATTAGTCTAAAATAAATTCTCTTAGCAAAATAAATTGATGGATAATTAAATCTACTAGTGCGCTCTCTTTAGTAAGCTGTGTGTATTCATAGATGGTAGCTTCTAAACCTTGACTCTTAATCTTATTTTGTAACTCTACAGCTTCCTCGTCCCCTTGATAATCATATATAAAAGCTGCAGCAATAGCTTTAGCCAAGTAAATCGGCTGCTCCTTTACAACTTCAACATATTGTTTAGCGGGACTAATCAAACGATCATTAGGACTAAGTTTACGAATAGGAGAACGCCCTACTCGAATGACTTCATCTGATATATATGGATTGGAGAAACGACTCAAAATTTTAGCAATATATTCCTTATGTGTGTCGATATCAAAGTTATATTTTTGGACTAATAATGCTCCTGTTTCTTGAAGAGTTTTCTCTACAAGAGTTTTCATTTCTTGTTTTTCCATTACTTCATTGATTGTTTTAATGCCAGCATAATAACCCAAGTAAGCAGCAACTGCATGCCCTGTGTTTACCGTATATAACTTTCTTTCAATATAAGGTTTTAAATCATCTACGAAAGTGATTCCCGTTACCTTTGGTTTTTCTCCAATTATTTTTGTTTGGTCTACTGCCCATTCATAAAATGGCTCTACCCTTACCATTAATTTATCTTCATTTGTTTGATTAGGGACAATTCGATCAACAGCGGCATCTGGAAATCCAAAGCATTGATCAAAAAGCTTTCTTTCTTCTTCGCTGACTTTTTCATATACTTTTTCTTTGAGGAAAGTACTGCCGCCAATCATATTTTCACAGGCAATGATATTTAATGGTTTATCATTTGATTGAATTCTTTTACGCAATCCTTCCGCAATCAGGCCTGAAATAAACGGTAAGATGTTAGGACCTACGGCAGTCGTTACTAAATCTGCTTGTGCAATTGCATCTACTACTTTGTTCGGTTCGCTTTGGCTGTTAATCGCTCGCACATTTTTAACTAATAGCTCCTCTTGAGAAGTGTCAGCAAGAATAACGCGATACTCTTGTTTTTCGTTTAGTAGATTGACTATTTCGCTATTTACATCTACAAAACAAGTTTGAAAACCTGATTGATATAGTAAACTACCAATAAACCCTCTGCCTATGTTCCCTGCTCCGAAATGTACCGCTAACATGCTTAGTTTACTCCTTCAAAAAGAGCCAGAATTTCTTCTTTAGATGCAGCATTCACGATTTTTTCCACATTCTCTTCTTCAGAACAAACAATCGCAATTTGGGATAAAATATCTAGGTGTTCATTATCTTTTCCAGCAATCCCTATTAATAATTTAACGATGTTGCCGTTTCCAAAATCCACTCCATTCGGCACTTGGATAATCGCAATACCAGATTCTTTTACAGATTGTTTCGCATCTTCCGTTCCGTGCGGGATTGCTACAAAGTTCCCCATATAAGTAGAGGTTAATTCCTCCCTCTCAAGCATTTTTTCAATATAAGCAGAATCTACATGTCCTCTTTCAACTAGTACATTTCCTGTTAGCCTAATCGCACTTTCTTTGTCTTCTACTTCGGCATTTAATAAGATAGTCTCTGTTGATAAAATAGGTAATGACGTTTTATTCATTCTGCATTCCTCATTTCTTTTATTTTTTCATTTAAAAATTGTTCGAATTTAGCAGCAAGATAAGAAGAAATAAAAATACTTTTAACTCAGGTTCTTTACTGTTATTTCTTTTCTTCTTCTAATGACTCCACTTATTATAATCATGACAATTTTTAAGTTTTATATTTATACCCCTATCATAAAACGACTACATTCCTTAGAACAACAAAAGGAAAATGCGTTTTCGTCAATCACATTGTTGCCATTTTTTAAAATCTTTTAATAACAAAAAAAACCTGATTCAATTGAACCAGGCTAAACAGTTACTAATTTCGACTCTAAGTTTTCTATAAGTTCATCATATTTCGGACTATTTAAGAAGTTTTCTACAGAAATATGATGTACATGAGGCAATTTGGCTTTTGCTCGATCCGTTAAATCTTTATGTGTAATAACAATATCGGCATCAGCAGGTAAACTATTAATTGCCGTATTGGATACTGAGATAGTTAATCCTGCTTTTTGTACCTTCTTTCTTAAAATAGAGGCTCCCATCGCACTCGAACCCATTCCTGCATCACAAGCAAAGATGATTTTAGAAACATTCTCAAATGCTGGTTCAGTGACTTTAAGCTCTTCTATCTCAGCAGTCGTACGATCTTCTTCATTTTGCAGTACATGTAATAGCTCATCATACTTTGGACTGCTCAAGAAGTTTTCAACGGAAATATGAGTTGCATGAGGCAGTTTTGCTTTTGCTCGATCTGTTAAATCTTTATGAGTAATGACTACATCCGCATCAGCAGGCAAGTTATTAATTGCCGTATTGGACACTGAGATATTTAATTCTGCTTTTTGTACTTTTTTTCTTAAAATAGAGGCTCCCATCGCACTTGAACCCATTCCTGCATCACAGGCAAAAATAATCTTCTTAATTTCTTTTTTAATTTGATTCTTCAAATCCGTTTCTGCTTTTTTCTCAGCTTGCTCTTGATTTGTTTCAGCTTTAATGAATGCAGAGGCTTTGCTTTCTTTTCCTTTTAAGCTTGCTGTTTTTTCGGCTGCCTTTGCTAAGCCTTCTTCTTCAGTTTGCTTAGATGTTTTTAAAATGATAGAAGAAATGATGAAAGATACTGCCGTTGCAGCAAACACACCAGCAAGAACACCTAAATAGTTTCCTCTTGGTGTCATAGCTAATAGTGCAAAAATACTACCAGGAGACGGAGCAGCTACTAAACCAGCATCAAACATTAAGAAAGTGAATACCCCAGTTGCTCCACCTGCTATCACGGCCACAAGTAAAAATGGTTTCATCAGAATATAAGGAAAATAAATTTCGTGAACTCCGCCAAAGAAATGAATGATAGATGCACCAGATGCTGATTGTTTGGCCATCCCTTTACCAAATAGAATATAGGCCAATAAAATCCCTAAACCTGGACCTGGATTAGACTCTAATAAGAATAAGATGGATTTTCCGTTTTCTGCAGCTTGCTCAATTCCTAATGGGCTTAAAACACCATGCATGATAGCATTATTTAAAAAGAGAATTTTAGCCGGTTCAATAAATAAACTTACCAGCGGCAGCAAATTAGCATCTACTATCGCCTGAACCCCACCAGCTAATGCTGTATTAAGCATTAAAATAACTGGGCCAATGCCTTTATAGGCAAGTAATATTAAAATACCGCCGATGATTCCCGATGAAAAATTGTTAACTAACATTTCAAAACCTGATTTAACTTTTCCTTCGATGGCTTTATCAAATTTTTTGATGACCCATCCGCCTAAAGGACCCATAACCATAGCTCCCAGGAGCATTGGGTTATCTGCGCCAACAATCACCCCCATTGTTGCAGTAGCACCTACTACTCCGCCTCGTAAATCGTGGATCATTCTACCACCTGTAAAACCAATTAATAACGGAAGCAGATACTTAATCATTGGACTAGCAAGCTTTGCGAAATCTTCATTAGGAAACCAACCTGTAGGAATAAATAAAGCAGTAATAATCCCCCAAGCGATAAACCCTCCTATATTCGGCATAACCATGCCGCTTAAATAACTGCCAAAGCGCTGAATTTTAACTTTAACAGCTGAGCTTGACTGACTCATTTCTATTCCATCTCCTTTCAAAAAACATGTCGAAAACACTCTGAGTGATGTAGCTTTATAATAAGGCCCTTAATAAAATGTATCAATTTATAGAAAAGTCTATTTTGTCATTTTGAATGTTGCCATGATTAAAATGAAATGAACCAAATCCAACACATTTCTTTTTGTTTATTATGCAAACCCAGCCTTTTAATTACCTCTTATCACCAACCTAATTACTATATAAATATAATTTTTAACTAACTACTCTTCCCACCAATACGAGCCATTTGATTTCCTGGATGCAGCATTGATTCTAATATCTTTCATAAAATCTAACCTCTGTTTTGCATTATCCTGCGTTATCAGATCAACTCCACTATCGATTCTTTTTTGGCCTGGTTCCCCCTTAATAGCCTTCAATGCCCTCTCAACGCTTAGATATCCCATATCATAAGGGTTTTGTGCCACAGTAGCATCCAAGCCCCCCTCTTCAATGTCCTCCATAATGTCTGAAATGCCGTCGGTTCCTACGACTGGAATTTGAAACCCTTTTTCCTTTAGCTCTTCTAAGGAATATAGGGCAATTTCATCATTAGCAGCAAATACCCCTTTAATATCAGGAAACTTCTTTAAAACATTCCCCATTACTGATCTTATTTTCCCTCGTTCGGTATCTACCACCTGCTCTGTGACAATTTCAACTCCAGCATTTTGTAAAGCCTCACGAGCACTTCTCATCCGAACACTCTCACGAGAAGTGAATAATGTCTCACCAATAAGAGCTACTTGATCCCTAGGTTGCAGCATAGATGCCAATAGTTCTCCGGACTTCCTTCCTAATGTATAAGGATCCGTTCCTATAAACGCAGTTTGGCCATTCCAATCGGTTTCTGTATCCACGATCATCACAGGTATATTGTTGGTTTTATATTTTTTTAATACAGGAATAACCGCGGGCGGTTGATTTGGGGCAACAATTAATGCATCAGGATTTTCTTCAAGAGCATTTTTCAATATAGTAATTTGTTCTTTAACTTGTAATTCAGAATTAGGTGCTATCACCTTACCGTCTATATCGAAATCATGAAAAGCTTGTTCTGCGCCTGACCTAACCATTTGCCAATATTCTAGATTTAATGTTCTTAAAACAACAACAATCTTAGGTTTATTATCTCTCTCGAGAGATGTAACAATATACCCTATTAAGATAGAAAAAAAGACAATAGCCACAAGTAGAAGCATCCAACCCTTTCTTACCATTCATCCTCCCCCTTATATAGTGGTAATCCAGACAGGCCATCACTATTTCGGCACCAGGATCTTTTGATGTTGATAACAAACATCCTGATAAACCTTTTTCTAACAACCAGACTAGGAGATTTAGAGATTCTCTTATAGAAATATAAATGCTGTTCATTCTACTCAGGACTTTTTTGGAATGTAGTCTCCCCATTATAATTTCGATAAAATTTTAATTCCGTTCCCCTGATTGTTATCATAAAACACTATCGTTTCTGTAACGACAGAATATAAATGTATTTTTGTCATTGTCATTGTTGACTTTATTTAAAAGCAAGGTTCATTTCATAAAAAATCTATATAAATTTGGCTTACATGTAATTTGCCCAATTCAACATAAAAAAGCCCCCTCTCCTACTTGATCAAGGGAGGGAGCACTTTTTTTACTTATCTTTGCTTTATTAGTTCACCTCAGCAAACATATCCAAGATTTCGGCTGCAGATGTTGCACGAACAAGCTTTTCTACATTCTCTTCCTCAGAACAAACGATAGCAATTTGCGAAAGAATATCCAAATGCTCATTATTTTTCCCAGCAATTCCAATTAGAATCTTCACAATATTACCATTCCCAAAATCTACGCCGTCTGGCACCTGAATAATGGAGATTCCTGATTGTTTTACTGATTCTTTTGCATCCTCAGTCCCATGAGGAATGGCAATAAAGTTCCCCATATATGTGGATGTTAGCGCTTCTCTCTCTAACATTTTTTCTATATATGCAGCATCCACATATCCTCTCTTAACCAGGATGTCTCCTGTTGAACAAATTGCATTTTCTTTGTTATCAATTGAGGCATTTAATACAATATTTTCTTTTGCTAAAATTGGTAAAGACATCGTTATACGCTCCTTGTTTCTTTAATTTTTTCATGAAAATAAGTGTTAAACTGTGTAGCTAAATAAGCAGCAATCCATTCATAATTTTTTGACTGAAATAGGGAGATGCTATCATCACTATCAATCACCAATGAACTAATATAACTTAATACATCTAATATCCTGCTTGAGGATTGCTCAGGAGACAATAATAAAAGGATACTATCTGCTTTGATTAAAGAATTATCCATTGCTTGAACCTGAATAGGCTGACCCAATGTGTATATGGTGAAAGCCGGACTTGGAACAAAGGCAGATCGTGTGTGGAATAATGCTAATGAAGTACCCGGAATTCCCAATCCACCTATTTGTTCCCGCTTGAGTAATGCATTCACTACTGCCATGACATTTGTAATAACATCTTTTTTATATAAATCCGTACAAATCTCAACTAAGAGTTCATCAATTGATAACGAATTACGTACTTCTTTCACTGCAAATCCATCTAAAATAGTTGTAATGATCTCAATATATTCTCGAATACTATGCATCCCTTCCACTATTTGACGCATATTTTGGGGATACAACACTTCTACGGGAGATAACGTACTCTCTTTAGATACAGTTTGCTTGGTTGCATGTCTTTTTAAGTGAGATTTAATCTTTTCAATTTCACTCTCATTTAAAATAGGACTAACCTGAATATAACCATTATTAAATCCAGATAAAGCAATAGTGGACACGACTATATCATACTCATCCGTATTTATGTTTGGCAGTTCAAATAGAGATACATTTTGAACACGCCTCATCTCAGGAAATTCCTGCTGCAATCTCGTTGCCAACATTTTTGATGTACCTATACCGCTAGAACAAATAACTAGGGCTTTTAGGTTTTCTGTTACAGGCTGTCTAAACAACACTGACCCAAAGTGCATCACAAGATAGCCAATTTCTTCATCAGGAATAGTTACATCAGGAAATGTTGTTTCCATGCTACTTTTTACAACAGAAAATAATTCTGGATAATCGCCTTTAATCTTGTGTAATAACGGGTTACTTATTCCCATGTTTTGTTTAATACGGTATAAAGCTGGTTTTAAATGGACAACTAGTCCCTCAAATAGAGAACGATTGCTTGTCAAATCCTGATGTAGTTGTTCCCCTACATATTGAATAAGGTGCTTGGTCTTTATAGCGATTTGAAAGCTAGAATCCTCAATAAGATATTCCTTATCATGGCGCAACTTAGCACCGTGCAAATGCATGGTAATGTATCCAATTTCGGCAGTTGGAATATCAACTTGAAATACCGTTTCTAGCTGTTTAATGATTTTCTCAGCAATCTTATATTCCGGGGTGGATTGTAGATTTTCAAGATAAACAGGATCTATCGTAATATTCTCCCCTTGCAGAATCCGTTCAATCGCCAAAGCAAGATGGACAACTAGTCCGATATAAGCACTATCTGCCATGGAATACGATAACTCTTCACTAATATCCTTGATTACCTGTTCCACAATCAATAACTTCTTCTTTTCAACAAGACCTAGTAATCGTTCTGAGATGGAGTCCGTTTGTTGTGTGGATTTTCTCTGAATATTCTCCCTAACAAGAGCCAAAAACTCAGATTCGTCTATATGCTCAGAAATCATACTGCTCATAGCTCTTCTTTTTGCACTTTCAGACCCTTGGATTTCAACCCCATATCCTCTCTTTCTAATGAGGGATAATTCAACTGTCTGTAAACGCTCTTCTAATTTATTCAAATCGTTACTCACAGTGGCAACTGTAACATTTAAATCATTAGCGAGGCCAACTAATTTAATTGCATCCTTTGCCTCCAATAATGCACATAAAATGATGGTTTGCCGTTCCTCTGGTGTGTACTCAATATGGGAAAGACTAAATAAAAAAATCTTTAGGTCATTCACTCTTTGCTCACTTCCGCTTACCTGTACACCTACACCAGATTTTTTTAATAGAGAAAGATCATACTCCTTTAAAACATCCTCAAGATTTTTCAAGTCTCGATGAATCGTTCTCACACTTACTTGAATTGTATCTGCGAGCTCTTTTACCGTTAACTCATCTGTAGTGGATAATAAAATCTCAAGAATTTGTCTTTCACGTGCGGAAATATACATTGAATCCACTCCGTATAAAAATTTCTTTTCAAATCCTCCTCATCAGCTTGTTGACAACATTGAATTTGTATACCTATATTCTTATGATAAGATGTCAGCATTCCAGAAACAACAAAGAGAAAATTCAATTTCGTCACAAGCATTGTTGCCATTATTTTAAAACGGATGTACAAACACAACTTTTCAACCTGGAAAAGGACCCGATGCAGTCACACCGGGCCCTTTCCTAAAATTCTCTTATTTTGCACTTTCTGTAGGCTTGTCCTGTAAGCTGCCTACAATTTCATCATATCTTGGGCTGTTCAAGAAGTTTTCTACAGAAACATGCTGTGCGTTTGGAAGCTTTGCTTTTGCACGATCTGTTAAATCCTTATGCGTAATCACAAGGTCTGCATCTTCCGGAAGATTATTAATAGCCGTATTAATAACCGTTACATCAAGATCCGCTTTTTTTACTTTGTTTCTCAAAATCGATGCACCCATCGCACTAGAACCCATACCTGCATCACAAGCAAACACAATTTTATTTACTGTGCCAAAAGCTGCAGGAGCCGCTGCTGTTTCCTCCACTAATGCTGCAGCTGCAGTACTGCGTTTTCCTTTCATTTCCTGCATTTTTTCTGCTGCAGCAGTTAAATTCTCATCATCTTCTTTTGCTTTGCTTGCCTTTAAAATAATAGAAGCAACCGCAAAAGATACAGCCGCAGCTACGATAACCCCAGCTAACACTGCGAAATATCCGCCTCTTGGCGTCATAGCCATCAAAGCAATAATACTTCCTGGTGATGGCGCTGCCACTAGGCCTGCGTGTAAGATATTGAATGTGAATACACCGCTCACACCGCCGGCAATTGCCGCTAAAATTAAGATTGGCTTCATTAAAACGTAAGGGAAGTAAATTTCATGAATTCCGCCTAAGAAATGAATAATAACTGCACCCGGTGCGGATTGCTTTGCTGCACCTTTACCAAACAACCAGTACGCTAATAAAATACCAAGTCCCGGACCAGGGTTCGATTCTAATAGGAATAAGATTGACTTTCCTGTGTTTGCTGCTTGCTCAATTCCTAATGGGCTTAAAATACCGTGGTTAATGGCGTTGTTTAAGAATAAAATCTTTGCTGGTTCGATAAAAATATTGGCAAGCGGTAATAATCCTGCCGCAACAATGACTTTAACTCCTGCTGCTAAAGCCTTGCTTAACCCTAAAACAACTGGACCAATTCCTTTATAAGCAAGTAGTGTTAATAGTCCGCCGATAATACCTGCAGAGAAGTTGTTGACTAGCATTTCAAAGCCAGATTTCACTTTCCCTTGGATCGCTTGGTCAAATTTCTTAATTAAATATCCTCCAAGCGGTCCGACAATCATAGCGCCTAAAAACATTGGAATATCGGAGCCGACAATAACTCCCATTGTCGCAGTCGCACCGACTACTCCACCTCGTAAATCATGAACCATTCTACCGCCTGTAAAACCGATAAGAAGAGGTAGAAGGTATGTAATCATCGGACCAACTAATTTGGCAAAGCTTTCATTCGGTAACCAGCCTGTTGGAATAAATAACGCTGTAATAAGTCCCCATGCAATAAATGCACCAATATTAGGCATAACCATACCGCTTAGATAGCTGCCAAACCGTTGTATCTTTACTCTAGCGTCCGTCTTTTCTTTAGCTGCTTGGCTCATTTTTGATAACGCTCCCTTCGTTGTTTGTTTATCTCACATCCTCATAATAAAGCGTTTTCATACATGTAGCAATTTATACAAAATGGGATTTTGTCACGGACATTGTTGCCAACATTAAATTTCAAAAAAATAAGGATGTTGTTCTTTGTATAGAAATATGAGGGGCATCGAAGCTATGTATATGATAAAAAAAGGGCAACTTCACCAAGGGATGAAGTCTGCCCAAAATTGAAGGAGAGTGCATTGATAAGCTGTTTGGCATTGCATCATAATCCGTAAGTTAGCAGGAAATTCAGGTCCTATGTTTTTTTGAAATCATCTTTGCGCCAGAAACATACGTTTGTTGTCATACAAAATTCCTCCCCCAATTAAACATAGATGTTATGCAAAGTAACTAAATACTTAGGATATTTTCTGCAAACAAAAGGCTTGTAAATAACAAAGTATGTTGAATTCTCTCTATTTTAATATTGTTGTTAGAAAATCTATTCTCTCTTTTACATCACCTTTAATAACGACACTAACTCCACTATCAACCTTTTTTTCAACGGGCTCTCCCTTTATTGCTTTCAGTGCTTTTTCAACGCTTAGATATCCCATATCATAAGGGTTCTGCGCTATGGTAGCACTCAGTGTTCCATCTTCCACACTCTTTACCATTTTCATGGTACCATCTGTTCCTACGACTGGAATCTGAATTCCGTTTATTTTTAATTGTTGTAAGGTACTTATCGCAATTGTATCAGTACCAGCAAACACCCCTTTAACATCAGGAAACGTCTGCAAAATATGGTCCATTGCCAGCTTTACTTCTCCCGATTCGTTATCCGCCGGCTGTACCGCGACAATTTCAATCCCAGCAGCTTCCAAAGCCTCTCTAGCCCCTTTCAGTCGAGCAATCATATCAGGATTGATTACTGCTGTATGGATAAGTGCCACTTGATCCCCGGGTAGCAGCATAGATGCCAATAGTTCTCCAGATGTTTTACCCAATTCATAGTTATCTGTTCCTATATACGCGGTTTGACCAGCCCAATCGGCTTCAGTATCAACAAACAGTACAGGAATATTACTTCTCTTATATTCCTTCAGTACAGAAATAGCAGAAGATGGTTGAGTTAGCGCAATGATTAGTGCATCCGGCTTTTGTTTAAAAACACGTTCCAACATATGCACCTGTTCTGTAATTTGAGATTCATAATTTGTCGCTATCACCTGGCCATCTACATTAAAATCCTGAAAAGCTTTGTTCGCTCCTGACTCAAGAATTTTCCAGTACTCCGTATTTAATGTTTTGACAACAACTACTATCTTAGGCTTATCGTCCTGTGCAAGCGACTTAGCGATAAATCCTATTAACGTAAAAAGAAAGACTGCGCCAATAACTAGAAATATCCAACTCTTTTTTAACATTCATCTACGTCCTTATACAGTGATCTAGGTAAAATATAAGGTATCATTTTGTACTACTTATTAAGTGGCCCCTTTTTTAATGCCGTTAAGAAGCTGCACTGCTGACTGATGAACCAATTTAACATTTCTACGTATGCTATCTAGCTCTCTAATTTCTATATAGTTGTTATCATAGATACATAAAACTTCATGCTTCTCATCTCGATATAAAATTACATCATTTATACTCACTTCACACCATCCCTCCGTATATATACATATAAAGGTAACTGAAACAGTTACCTTTATAAAAACTATGAAAAAAGTGTTTATCGGCGAGATTTTCCTCAGTGACAAAATTGAATTTCTCTCACAAGACCTATTATATATCGCGTAGATTTGTATGTATCTAAATACATATATAACATTGTCTTTATTAAAATAGTGACAGCATTTAAGAAACCACCATAAAAAAGTGCCACCCTGTTGATAGTGACATTTTTTAATAAAACAGTTCAGTAATGTAACTGAAAGGAAATCTCCAACCTGAGCCTAGGTCCTCCGAAACAGGCTCAGTAGAACTGGATTTATTTGCTCCCTGGAAAGGCTCACCATGGTTTATCGAGAAGCAACTGAACATAAAGTTTTCCCATTGTTTTTGTTGTTAACAAAAATACACTATCCCCTTCTTGTAATGTCCTTTAAAGTCTTACAGGTCCTCTCAATTCAAGACTTAATACAGAACCCCCACGAGCGGTAAACCAAGTTAAACGAACAACCTCAGTTACATACTAATCCTCTAATGGTTGTGTTGAAATTTAAAAAATAATAATTTTATGGTATGTGAAATTATAAAACCTTGTTCATTAAGAATAAAAATACCCCCAGAACGAAAATTTTGTGCAAATTTCTCACTTTTGTCGTTTGGGGGTGTGTTTTTAGGTTGATGGCTATGGACGTGAGTGAAGTAGTAATAAAAGAGAAAGATGTTGTTTGTCTTTCGAAGCCCCCACTTCAAGACGCGCAGCGGATAAGTGGTGGGTAGTTCACTGGTTTAAAGTTACAGAGCATTTCTTTGAATGAGGAATGCTTTTTATTTTTGCTTAAAACAAAAACACACAACAAAAATATTATTCAAATTAATAAAAATTTATTGTTAAACGATAATATATATATTAAAATCAAAATCAGGATAAATAAGGGAGGTGCTTTTTATGGAAAAAGTAACAACGTTGTTTTTAAAAATAGCTGTTATTCTTTTAGGAGTCCCAGTTCTTGCATTGTGCATATTTTTGGTGCCTAAGATCGGGAATTTTGCTGGAGAATTGTATCCAGATATTGCTTATATGAAATCTCTCGTTTTAATCGATATGTACGCGGCAGCGATACCTTTTTACTTTGCTCTGTATCAAGCTTTTACACTTTTAAGCTATATTGATAAGAACCAGGCGTTCTCGGAATTATCGGTAAAGGCTTTAAAGAATATAAAATACTGTGCCATCACGATCAGTACCTTGTACCTGCTAGGTATGCCACTCTACTATCTCATGGCGAAAAAAGTTGACCCTCCAGGTATCATACCAATCGGATTAGTCATTATTTTCGCCTCTATGGTGATCGCCGTTTTTGCTGCTGTTCTCCAAAGACTTTTACAAGAAGCTATTAATATAAAATCAGAAAATGATTTAACGGTCTGAGGTGAATAACAATGGCAATTATAATCAATATTGATGTGATGTTAGCAAAAAGGAAAATGAGCGTAACAGAACTTTCGGAGAAGGTTGGAATAACAATGGCGAACCTTTCTATATTGAAAAATGGAAAGGCAAAAGCGATTCGATTATCCACTTTAGAGGCAATTTGTAAGGCTTTAGAATGTCAGCCTGGAGATATTTTAGAATACAAAAGTGACGAAGACAGTTAAATATATTAAGGAAACTTAGTACAAAAATTATTAGGGAGGGATAACTATGGACATTAACAATTTGATTATTGAAAATATTGCTAACCCTCATGAGCTGGAGAGAATGTATAGAAAAGACCCGAAAACTTTTAAAAAGTCATTCTCACACGCATGGGAACAAAATCCTGATTCTCAGGTTCTTGGCGTTTGGTATGAAAGATTGCATTTCAAGGAGACGGCAAATACAGAAAAATCTTCCTTGCTTCAAAAAGGTTTCTTATTCATGGGCATTTTAGCCATTCTGGCCGGGATAAGCACAAGGATTATTTTCCATTTTGTCGAACAGGAAGCAATTGCTCCAATTAACCTGGCTTTTGGTATAATGCCCTTTATTGCTGCCTATTTTGTTTACAATAATACTCCGAAAAAAAGTGTTATTTATTCCCTTGCAGCGTTGTTCCTAATTTCCGGGTTTTATCTTAATACACTGCCATTAAATTATAAAGACAGTATTATCCTTGCTTATTTACACCTTCCCATATTCTTATGGATATTGGTAGGGCTTGCATTTACAGGAAATGAATATTCAAAAGGCAGTACAAGATTAGCCTATATTAAATTTAATTTAGAATATTGTATTCTCTACGCCAGTATGGCAGTTAGCGGAATGGTACTAGCAGCATTAACCATGCGGTTATTTAGCTTTGTTGGCTTGGATATAGAAGACTTCTATTTTAGTAATGTCGTTTTATTTGGTGCTGCCGCTCTCGCTATTGTGGCTGCATACCTGGTATCGATGAATCTTAAACTTGCTAAGAATATTACACCATATATAGCTAAAATTTTTAGTCCTCTTGTCCTGGTCACATTGTTGGTCTATCTTATAACGGTTATATGGGTCGGAAAAAATCCATTCTTGGACCGCAATTTCCTGATAGCCTTTAACGGAATACTCCTTGGTGTATTGGCCGTTACCATATTTTCCATTACCGAGAGCGACTCAGACGAGAAAAAGAACATTTCAGATTATATAAATTTTTCATTAATTGTTCTTGCGCTTATCATTGACAGTGTGGCTTTGTCAGCCATCGTGTTCAGACTTTCTTCTTATGGGATTACGCCTAATAGACTCGCTGTTTTAGGAGTAAACATACTTATCTGGGCAAATCTAATTTGGATTATGCTCTCCTATATGCGTTTTCTACAAAACAAATCCGGACCTTCAACTATCCAAGATGCCGTTACTAAGTATTTGCCGGTCTACGGACTTTGGGCAGCTTTCGTTACATTTACTTTTCCTATAATTTTTAATTAGAAAGACTCTGTTCAATGTAACAAAAAGCTAATCTTCTATAACGTATAAAATCCTTAGAGCCGATATTATGCAGCTTTTTATACAGAGTTGCATAGTTTTGGCTTATTTTCATTACTAAAGTTAAAAAGAGGGTATTCAAACTAAAAGGCATAATATATTGTTGCAACTTTTATGTACCCACGGTTTTGTTAGGATTTTCCTAACTCCACATCCACAAGCAGTTTCAAAATTACTCATACATATTTCCCTCCTTGATATTGAGGAAGGAGGTTCAACTATGACTTTTCAGTTGTATTTTGGTACATATCATGGATAAATGATACCTTTATAAAAATTTTTACATTCTATCTAGAAACCTATAAAAATGCCCTCCAGTTAAGAATCTGGAGGGCATTACTTGTTCACATAATTTCTGTTATCAGTAGTAAATATAAGCTTAAAAGGCGATGCCCTTATTCAAGCATCTCCCTCGAAAATGATAGTTTTTAAAAACACGTAAACGAAAGAATTCTCCTTGTATCAATACCAAACATCATCCAAAACCTTCCATTCCATCTGAAACCAGCAACAGATCTTGGACCTACGAAAATGGGATAAAACCAAAACCCTTCACCATTGTTGAGCCATATAAAAGTATTACGAAACAGGCACAACCTAATTGCTCCTGGATCAACAGCAAATGGTGAAGCAACTGCTTGTTGAGGAATAAATGATGGAGGAGGAGCAGTTGGAGGTTGTGATCCTGATAAACCTGGTAAACCCGATTGTCCCGGAAACGAGGGTCCTGGTAAACCCGGTAAACCAGGTAAACCTGATCCTGATGGTCCCGAAAACGCGGGCCCTGGTAAACTTGGAATTTGACGCTCCAATTGCTGATCATAATTTATACAGGAGTATACTGTCTGATTATACATTTAAAAGATCACCACCTTATCCTAAATAAATTTCTAAAGTATTTATTAGTATGTTGTACTGTTCTTTTGTGAAGCTCATTTGTAGTCTAAATTACTGCCCATTTAGTTGAACAAGAAGGAATGTATATTCCATACACGTCAGGTTAACATAAGACGACATTTTCGGAAGTAGCCATGCCCGAGGGAATCCGCGCCAATACTGGGTTTCTCACAATCTCCCAATGTATCAAGTATGCAGGATTTTATGCAATGCCCAAGCGACGCGGCTTTTGGCCTCCCCATCCTTTGACAAGCCTCCCTACTTTTTGCATAAAATCCTGCATATTTTGGGGCTGTTGTTCTTTTTTCAGGGTGGTGGACATGGGACGCCACCCCAATTTAATTTCTAAGATTTCTTCCCGAAAAATATCACTTCTACGAGCACTACGATATTCAATCCATTTTATTACTTCTGGATGATCTTGCATAAACAATGCTGTAAAATAGGTTCTTCGTAAAATTGTAGCTAAATCTGCATATCGATCTCCTGCTGATCTGTGCTCATTTCCACACATTACAATTATTGTAAATATTCCTTTTGTCAAGTTCTCGTTAATTCGAATATATGATTATATCAGAAAATGATTAACTGTATATTCGTTATTCTGACAGATTGACCTAAAAAATACAGTTCTAATAATTGAATTTTATCTATTTTTGTAATCTTTTGACATCTTTTGTAGAAACTGTTTTTATTTTTTTTAATATGATCCATAATAGCTTTTGTAGAGTTTTAGATATTCTATGGAAATGGAGAAATTGAAATATCAAAAAAAACATAATCTAATGTGGTTCCAAGAAAGGAATGACTAACAGAGTGAAAACAGAAAAAATTTGGAGTATAGAAGAATAATTGTTGTAAAAAAATTAATCTTGCTAGAATAAAAAGTAACAAGAAGAATTTTTTTTACACCAACCGGGACACTTTATGTTCATGTAGGACAAATTATGTCCCAATTCATCATGCTGCAATATATTCAAAATATATTCAAAAATTCAAGGGGGATTTATTATGCCAACAAACGTATTATCCTTAACAGCTTATCCTTTTTACATAAATGGGGAGTGGAAAGAAAGTAAGTCTGGTGAAACAATTAAAATCACGTCACCTTATCTTTATGAAGAGATTGGAGAAGTACAGGCGATTACAACTGAAGAGGTAGATGAGGCAATTTATTATGCTCAGATAGCCCAAAAAAATTGGGCAGAAACTTCGCTTCAGGAACGGGCAAAGTTTTTGTATCAATGGGCAGATGAATTGGTAAACATGCAAGAGGAAATTGCTGAAATCATTATGAAAGAAGTTGGGAAAAGTTTTAAAGATGCACAGAGTGAAGTCGTACGTACTGCCGGTTTCATTCGATACACGGTAGAAGAAGCGATGCATATGAATGGAGAGAGTTTGAAGGGAGATAGCTTCCCGGGCGGTTCTAAGTCTAAAATTGCGATTGTTGATCGTGTTCCACTGGGAGTAGTCCTAGCCATCCCTCCATTTAACTATCCGGTCAATTTAGCTGCTGCTAAACTGGCACCTGCACTGATTTCCGGGAATGCAGTCATCTTTAAACCTGCTACACAAGGCGCGATCAGCGGGATTAAAATGATTGAAGCACTTGACAAAGCAAACTTTCCAAAAGGTCTTGTCAATATCTTGACAGGTCGTGGCTCGGTTATTGGTGATTACTTAGTAGAGCATAAAGGAATTAATATGATTTCCTTTACAGGTGGAACAAATACCGGAACTCGCTTAGCGAAAAAAGCGGGCATGATTCCTCTTGTCCTTGAGCTTGGCGGGAAAGATCCTGGTATTGTGTGTGAAGATGCTGATGTAAACGAAGCGGCGAAACAGATTATCAGCGGTGCATTTTCTTATTCCGGTCAGCGTTGCACAGCGATTAAACGCGTTTTAGTTCATGACAGTATTGCGGACGATCTTGCTTCGATGTTAAAAGAAGAAATTGAAAAATTGGTGGTAGGCTCTCCGGAAGAGGGTAGCACGGTTGTCCCGTTAATTGATGAACAATCTGCTGACTTTGTTCAAGGGTTGATTGAGGATGCCATCAAAAAGGGTGCAACCCTTTTAACAGGAAATAAGCGTGAACGCAATTTAATTTATCCTACTCTTCTTGATCATGTGACAGAAGATATGGCCGTAGCTTGGGAAGAACCGTTTGGGCCTGTGTTGCCAATCATCCGTGTATCATCCGATGAAGAAGCGATCCAGATTGCCAATGAATCTGAATTTGGCCTACAGGCGAGTGTCTTTACAAAAGACATTAATAAAGCATTTGCGATTGCGAATAAAATCGAAACAGGCTCTGTTCAAATTAACGGACGTACGGAACGCGGTCCTGATCATTTCCCATTTATCGGAGTAAAAGGATCTGGAATGGGAGCGCAAGGAATCCGAAAGAGTATTGAATCGATGACTCGTGAAAAAGTAACTGTATTAAATCTTGCTGAGTAATTCAAATTTGTAAAATTGTAACTTTAATTCCTAACAGAGGGGTCCTTGTTGACCCTTCTTTGTTAATTCCCTTTTGAAGCTTTAAAAGAGGTTCTAGTGCAAAAATTTCAGCTAACTTGAAACCAATATCTATTAATCTTGGACATACTGATACTATTACTCTAAAAAAGGATCGTGATCAGTATGGAAAAGGAAAATAGCATTATCAGCCTGATATTATTTTATTAACGGTAAGATGGTACCTACGGCATCGCCATCAAGTTAATATTTTTGCAGTACCCCCGGAACGAAATTTTAGGCCTTCTTGTAACAAAGAAGTTCATTTTATCGTTTTGGGAGTGACCTGTTTTCTTGGCTTGATGGACATGGGGTTCGATCATCCCCCTATGCTCCATTACCAAGAGGTTTGGCGATTTTTTGCACGGTGCGACCGTAAAAAGACCTTTCTTGGACTCTGTACAGAATCTAAGGAGGTCTTTTTTCATGCTTATTGAAATGGCTCAAAAAGGGTTCATTGCTGAAAAGAAGTTTGAAAGTTTAACCGCAAACAGTATTCAGTCCTATCACAATTTATTTAAGGTTTGGAATGATTGGCTAGCTTCTGAAAAAGTGGAGCACATTAGAGAACTCTCTTCAAGGATTACAAAAAAATTTCTACCCTAGTGCCAGGAAATGAATGAAAAAAAGCCGTATACAAAGAAATAAACTTAATAAGTATGAGTGAATGTGCTTTTCTTATTTAACAAACGGAGCAGGATATAGCACAAACAGTATAGAAAGTATAAGTTTAATAGTTCTCTTGGATTTGGATATCGATATTAGTTAAAGATACGTTAATTACATTCCTTTCAGTAATCAAATATAGCGATTAAATAACAGGAGGAACAATTTATATGGATAACATATTAAAAGTATCATCAAAATCAAATCCGAATTCAGTTGCAGGTGCAATTGCAGGCGTGTTAAGAGAAAGAGGCAATGCAGAAATTCAAGCGATTGGAGCTGGCGCCTTAAATCAAGCAATTAAAGCCATTGCAATTGCAAGAGGATTCGTAGCTCCTGGCGGTGTTGATCTGGTTTTTGTTCCTGCATTTACAGAGATTTTAATTAATAATGAAGAAAGAACAGCAATCAAATTAATTTTAGGTCCTAGGAAAATTAGATCCTAGAAAAAAATGATAGATTTGAGTTTGAAAATACTGATTTAATAGGCTCTAATTTTAGTCAATGTGATTTAAACAGATGGAATTGGTGGCGGTATGATGAACTTTTCTACCTGCCACCATATGTTTCCGCATTCGACATGTCTGGTGTACAACCAGTGATTCTCATCCCTTGGTTAAAATAAACAAAACAAAAACTCCTTCCCACAAGGCTGTCCTTCAATAAATAACCTCTTACATCAGCTTTTAATGCACGTTGAAAATAACCAGTCCTTGTAAAGATTGTTAAAATAATTACTTTGCATCCAAATGTCTTTAAAGAGGTCCTGACGGCAAAACGCGGATAATATACGCTAAAACACTTTTTAGAATCTTAAACTTTTATTTTCCTACGTTAAACGAAATTCATATAAGAGTCCTATACTGTCCATCTATTTTTCCATACACAATTAAGAGAACACCGCTTGGCATCTTACAACTTTTCCTATGTACCTAGGGTGTTCTCTCCTAGTAGTTCAACTGAGTTCTTTTTTCTGTCAGTTATTCATATAGCTTTCCGTCTCGGATAGTTACAATGCGGTCACATAAATCCAATACCCGATCATCGTGTGTTACCATAATGGCAGCCTTTCCTCGTTCGCGGACTTCACGTGCTAACATTTCTGCAACCGCCCGTCCGTGTTTGGAATCAAGGCTTGCAGTCGGCTCATCCGCCAAGATTAATTGTGGGTCGTTCATAAAAGCCCTTGCAATGGCAACTCGCTGACGCTGTCCACCAGATAACTGATTCGGGTAGTTAAATTGACGACCCGCCATATCAAGACTTGATAGTAATTCCTGTGCTCTTTGTTCAGCTTCCTTTTCTATACTGCCAGCCAACCGGGAGACAAACAGCAACTGGTCACGGACGTTTAAATAAGGTACTAGGTTGGAGGACTGAAACACAAAGCCGATTTGCTTGAGCCGAACCTTTGTTAATTCTTTAGAAGAAAGTTTTGTAATGTCTTGTCCGTTCAATAATATCGCCCCACTGGATGGAGATAATAATGCTCCGGCCACAGATAAAAAGGTACTCTTGCCAGAGCCTGAAGGTCCTACGACTCCAACAAACTCGCCAGCTTGAACCTCAAGAGATACACGGTCAAGTGCTGTCACCCTTCCGTCTCCTTCGCCATATATCTTGCTGATGTTTTCTAATACTAATTTTTTCATGCTTCTGCCCTCCCGATAGCTTCTATTGCATCAATTCGAGTAATTTGCAGTAGTGACAAAGAAGCTCCTAGCATAGATACCATGAGTAAGATCGCTGTGTACTGCAAAATGGTGTTGTTACTTAACACAAATGGCATGCTATCGGGAAGCAAAGCGCTTACCCCATAAGTTAGTCCAAGACCGATGATGATTGCGGATGCCGCAAGAATTAAAACTTGTCCGATTACACTTTTTGTAAGGTAAAATGTAGTCGTGCCAATTGCCTTCAGGACACCAAATTGACTTGTCTTTTGCAATGTCAACACATAGAAAAATCCAGCTTGTACAAATGCAGCAATGACTACTAGAAAAATAGTCATCATGGTTAAGGAACCCTGTTCTTCCTTAAATCCTGGAATACTTTGAACCATTTCATCCTTTGTAAACAGTTGTACATCTACAACAGATTTTCCTAATGATTCCATATTTCCTTGCAGAACAATAGCTTGATATGAAGCATTGGCTTTTCCCATCGCATGCTGCAACGCTTGAAACTGTTTCATATTCACATATATCACAGGTGTATGGCTAAACATCGATTTATTGGTAAACCCGATTACCTTGAATGACTGGTTTACATCATCATTTTTTAAGACATCGCCAATTTTAACCCCGTTTGCTTTCAATCCCTCACTTACAACAGCCTCGTTCAGTTCATCTGTATGAAGGGATTGTCCCTGTTTCACAGCAGGAGCGACAAAACTTGTTGGATCAATCCCGAATACTGTGATGTCCATTTTATCTGTGGTACCCTCTTCTTGGAGGGATATTGTTGTTTCAGAGAGCGGTGTTGCATTCGTTTCCCCAACTTGGTCTTGAATGTCCTTCAGCACTTTTGGAGTCAATACGGATTGTCCGAGTTTTTGGTTCGCTTCTTTCTGTAAAATAAAAGAGTGTGCCTTCATATTTTGGATAGCTGAAGCATTATCAGATGCAAGTCCATTTACTAAGCCTGTGACCATAAAAGTAAGCCAGGCAATGAGAATCATGATCATACCAATTAATGCATAACGCAGTTTTGCTTGGCGTAGTTCTCGTAAAGCTAGAAACATCTCTATCCTCTCCGTTCATATGATTTATAGATAAGGTGTTCTCTTAGGAACATCCCTATCTTACGGGGGAAATATGAACGGGCTATGAACGGGATGTTACAGATACGGAATCTTAACAGAAAACTGAGTTCCGATGCCGAGTTGACTTGTTACATCAATTGTTCCTCCATGCAGGGTAATAATCTTCTTCGTAATGGCCAGGCCCAGTCCACTACCGCCACGTTCTCGATTCCGCGATTTGTCGCCCTTATAGTACGGCTCAAAAATTCGCTTTATATCCTCTTCAGATATGCCGATCCCGGTGTCCTCAATCATAATGCATATATAAGAGTGATGAGATGTATCAGTATGAATAGAAATGGTTCCGCCAAATTCTGTGAATTTAATACTGTTTGTAATTAGATTTGTCCAAACCTGGTGAAGCAAGTCCTTGTTTCCTGTTATAAAAGCAGATTCCACATCTATCTCGATAGCAAGGTCTTTCTCTCTCCACTGCCATTCCGTTGCTTTTACGACTTGTTGCAGCTGTTCTGCGATATCAAAAGACTGCGGATCCGTAATGCTTTCTTCCTTATCCAATGCAGCAAGTGTCAACATTTGTTTGCTGAGAAGAGACATCCGCCTGCTTTCCTCTTCAATAATGGATAAGTAATGGGTTCGCTGTTCTGGGGATAATTGTTGCGACCGTAGTACTTGAGCGTACCCCTGAATAGAGGTGAGAGGTGATTGAATCTCATGGGATACATTCGACACAAACTCCTGCCGCATCTGTTCTAAACGATTCAGGCTTTCTGCCATTTTTGAAAAATGCTGTGCAAGTGTTCCAATCTCATCCTTGCGATGTACATCAAGCTGTATATTGTATTGCCCCTCCGCGATTTTTCGGGTTGCACGCGTAAAAATCCGAATAGGTTTTACGACATAACGAGTGCTAATGGTGACAAATACCATACTGAACATAATGGTGCCACCGAGTAAAAGAGAAAAGAAAATTCGCATCTCCCAAAATTGTTTTTCAATATCCGGTCTCATAAATAAAGCATATGTCTTTCCCTCAATAGTCACAGGAATACCAATAGAATTCATCAGTTGGTCTTCAAAAAAACCTGTCACAAACAACTGATGTGGACGCTGCTCAATTCCATGATAGATAGTTCCGCTTTGCACATTATGAATTACCGATGAACTTATATATTTACCTCGCAAAGGTGAGCCATAAAAGTGTCCATTCCCTTCTCCATCATTGATATACAATTGATACCCCAACGCAGCAACATTTTGGAAATATGAGGTTGCTTCTTGATAAGAAAGGACGGCTATGTATTGCTGTACATGCTGAATCATAATTGTTACCTTTTGATCATTGTAAGGCTTTAAGTACGCATGATAAAATACATTTGATAGCAAAAATGTAAGAACACTACTAAGTATCATGATACATATTGTTATCATTACAAAACGTACATATAGTGTACGCATCACCCAAGTACCTCTAACTTATAACCAACCCCTCGTACGGTGGAAATCATAACGTGATCAGACCGTTTGACCAAACGATCCCTTAGTCGCTTAATATGTACGTCTACGGTTCGTTCATCTCCTTCAAAATCGTGTCCCCATATCAGTTCAATCAATTGTTCACGTGAAAAGCTACGCCCAGGAGAGCCTCCTAGCTGAAACAATACTTCAAATTCCTTTAAGGGCAATAGGATGACTTGTCCCTTGCATCGTACCTCATAACTTTTTCGATCAATGACAATATCTCCTAAAGGAATAACGTCAGAGCTTACCATCTCATAACGACGCAAGAGAGCTTTTACACGAAATATAAGCTCCTTTGGTTCAAACGGTTTCACAAGATAATCATCAGTACCAGCGCTAAACCCTTTCTCTTTGTCAATCAATGTATCTTTGGCTGTTAACAAAATAACAGGAAGGTTATAGTAGGTGCGGATTTCTTGGCAGAGTTCATAGCCATCCTTATGAGGCATCACAACATCTACAACGGCTATATGTATCTTTTGCGTTTCCAGTATACGAACAGCTTCCTCACCATCCGCAGCTTCAAGGACCGTATATCCCTCTACTTGTAAATGGTATCGAACAAGCTCACGGATATATTGATCATCATCCGCTACTAAAACATAAATCATGTATGTGTCTCTCCTTTCTTTTCTGCACATACAGGGGAACAAACCAAGCACCTCCAGACGAGAAACTGCTTGTTCATTCAAGCACCTAGACGCAGGGTTATAATGGATGCATATCTAGTAACGAATATATTATATAACTAACTCCACTTATATGCATGTCCTCATAATGTTCAGAAAGTCATGTATAAACTCAACTTGATATGGAGAGGTGGTTATGATAGGCTCACATGCCTAAAAAACCATACTCTTCACTTCACTAGAAGAATTATTTGCTGGTTTCTTCCAACATAATGTTAAAAATCCCAATCTCCCAGTGATATAAATGAGAAATTGGGATTTAAGTATTCAACAATTGCCCTCGATTGTAAGAGATCATTGCTAAAATCTTATTCAAGAGAAGCACAGTTTAGTGTAGGTACATAATTTCACAAGCCCATGTGTTTTTTTCCAACTTTGCTCAGAGATCGATCTAATAGGGTAATCATTAGCATAAAACAAATTACTAAACTGAATATTACTAGATAGTGGAGCCCATTTGTAATAGCTTCGGATTTTAAAAACAATCCGTTGGCAGCAGAAGCAAGCATAGCTCCCATGTACATAAAGGTTCTTAACAAACCAGCTGAAGCACCCATATGTTTGGAAGAAGCCTGAAAATAGACAGCATTTTGGTTAGCCAAACTCAATATACCTTGTGGTATTCCGAATAGTATAGCAATGACAACAAGATAAACAAGACTGCTTGAATGATTTGTAAATAGCAGCAGTGACATAGCAATAAACTGAATGATACTCCCTACAATCAATTTCATATAGATTGCAGGATTTTTTCCAGTTGTTTTAGAAATGATGATCGACGTTAAAAACATCGGCAATAGCAACAGACCAGAATGTGAAGGGGACAACCCCCTCCCTGTTTCTAACCATTGGGTATATCCATAAAGGAAACTGTATGATACAGTAGCTGAAAGCAAACCTCTGGCATACGTTAATAACAAGGGGGTATTCCCGCCTAGTAATCGTAAATCCATAAAAGGATTTTTTATTTTCAATTCAAAGCTAGTAAAAATGACACCAGAGATGATTGTAATTATTAATAAATATACATTATGCCAATTCGGACTCATTAAGAAAAGGAGAGCAGAAATTAAAGTGATTCCAAAGAAAATGATACCAATAAAATCAATGGAAGTAACCTTCTCCTCTTTTCTAAGGGAATCTCCTAAACCCCTTGGAAACCGGAAGTAGCCTAAGAGCACACAGGCTAATGACAAAGGAATATTTACGATAAATGTACTTTGCCAACCGCCAACTTCGATGAGTAGCCCCCCTAAGGTAGGCCCAACAACGGCAATTGTTTGGCTAGAAATCGCTAATAATGTAAGAATACTCGTTGAACTTTCCTCACCAGTTCGCTCTGCTTCACGACGGATAAGATACATAGAGGCAGGATAACCAGCGCAGGTTCCAAAACCAAGTAAAACTCTGGCAACCACTAGCCACCAAATATTAGTGGCAAAGATCGCGATTAAACTAGAGATACCTACTAGTGATGTTGCGATTAAAAAAAGAAGTCTTGGACCAAAAATATCAATTAACTTTCCTACGACTGGCTGTCCAATTGCCGTAGCAAGATATAAAGCAGAAACAAGCCATGCTGTTTGAGAAGGTGGTACCCCAAACGCCTGACCAATTGGAATTAAAGCAACTGAAATAATCGAAGAGTTAACAGGATTTAGAATGGAACCTAAAACCATTGGAGCAATCAATTTTTGATTAAAATGGCTTTTATTTGTAGTCTTCCTGTTGTTACTAAATATAGACAAATTGATTCCTTCCTTCATTTCATCTTGAAAGGTTTCGGGAACTCCAAAAAATGATTGTGTAAATCATAAAAACTGAGGAGCACACTAGCCGGGGCTATTTCCCCATAACGGAAACAGCTCCTCTTTGTTTAGTTCAATGTAGCAAGCCAGGATTGGACTGTTAACACATCGGCTTGACGTGGAAATACCTTCTCCATTAGAACTCGGTGAACCTCTGGATCTGGATCAAAACAAGCGTCTTCTAGCACTTTAATTTCAAAGTCTCTGTCAGCTGCCTCTCTTAAAGTTGATAAAACTACTCCACTCGTACTAATTCCGCTGAGGACAAGTGTCTCAATTTGTTGTGCTCGTAGGATTACTTCAAGATTACTTCCACAAAAAGCACTTACTCGATATTTCGTAATTACAGGTTCATTTCCCTCAGGTTGAATGAATTCATGAATTTGTGTTGCTTTATCATGAACTGTCATGGCACCGTATTTATTAGATATAGCCGAAAACATCTTATTTTTTGGACTAATTTCAGGATAGCCCTCACTAAATCCTACTCTGACAAAAATAACTGGAAGAGAGTGTTCACGGGCCGCTTTTATTGCTGCTTGATAAGGAATGATCGCTTCTTCTATATTTTCTCCTAAATGTGACACAATGCCATTTTGTAAATCCATTACTAATAATGCGGTTTTCTTACTTTGATTTTGCATAAGTTGTAATTTCCTCCTTTTTCATTTAGAATTTAAACGGAGACCTCTCCTTTTTTATCATATTAAATGGAGACCTCTCCGTTTGTCAAGATAAGTATTGATTTATAGGATGTGATGGCATGGTAAATGACGAGAATACACCCCGTACTCGGATTGAGCGACGTGATGCTGCAAAGAATCGTCAACTTATATTAGATACAGCTCATAGACTATTTGAGCAATATGGTGTTGAACAGGTAAGTATGAATCAAATTGCTACAGAAGCACAAATTGGTCCAGGAACACTTTATCGCCGTTATAGAAACAAAGGTGAGTTATGTCTAGATTTAATTAAAGATAGTGTTGACCTATTTTTCGAGGATATTGAAGCATACTTGGAAGAAAACGAAGCAGTTCCGGCTAATCAAAAATTGAAAGAAATAATCAGCTTTTTTATTCGTTTCAGAGAAAAAAAAGCACAACTGCTTACAGGAGTTGAGGAAACGAAGTCAACGAACCCACTTAAGTCCCGAACCCAAAGCCCTTTATATATTGAATTACATCAAATATTGGTTCAACTATTTGACGAAATGACTGCAAAAGGGCAAAGCGCCCATTCGAACAGTGTCTTTAAAGCCGATATGGTGCTAATGGCTTTAAGCAGCGATGCATATTTTTTGCAAAAGGGTGTACGTGGTTATTCACCTGAGGAAATATTGGAACTACTCTGTTCAACTTTTATCATTTGAGCCAGAAGACCCCCGCTTCAAAACGTGATAACGTTTAAGTGGCGGGTAGTTCAATTCCAATTAATTAAGGTAATTACAAAAAAGGCCCCTAAATTGGGCATTGCCATTAACTTAAGGGAATGCATAAATTTTCAAATTTTAGTTTGTTTTCTAACCTTCAAATCTCCACTTTTATTAGCATAAATGGAAAACCAGCAGCCTTTTGAAGGTTGCTGGTTTTTATAGATACCCATATAATATACTTATTGAGGGCCAATTCCTACCTAAAATAGATCTATAAAAGCTTGAGCTGTTCTTTCATTCCCCTCTAAATTCATTTATTAATTCCTTTGAATCATTGTCACGCTGCATTTTGCTGAGCCTCCCGCGTTTCAGGTTCAGTTTTCAGAGTAAAATACAGTGCTATAAACATTAGTACTATACCCGCTAAACGTTTCATGTCAAAATGAATGACCGTATTTTCAAACCATCCAAAGTTATCAATAACCATACCTGTTGTTAATTGACCAATAATAACTGAAATAACGGCAACACTTACTCCAATTTTTGGAACAGCAATAATCATTAGTAAAACATATGCTAACCCAAAAAACGCACATAAAAGCTGCCAAGTGGGTGCTTCAGAAATAGCAATCATATCTACCTTTCCAAACAGAACAACTACAATCCCCATTATTATAGTTCCAAAAAAGTAGTTAACCAATGTACTTTCAAACGATCCTGCTCTTTTTGCAAAAGCTGCATTAATTGAGGACTGAGTTGCTAAAACTGCTCCGGATATAAGCGTAAGAATAATAATAAGAATACTCATAACACATCTCTCCTTTTAATACACAAGATATAGCGATGCAGCTAATAATACAATCGCAATACCTTTATTTTTATTAAATTTAATTTTAGATGACTCAAGCCACCCATAATGTTCTATCAGTGTGCTCATAGCGATTTGACCAAAAAGCGCAGCAATAACTGAAATTCCTACTCCAATGATTGGTACACTAATGACTAGCATTAGATTATAGAAGCTTCCTAAAGAACCACCGATCAATTTCCACTTTGGTACCTTGAATGTCTGACTTAAATCCCCTTTACCTAAGAACAGCGTAATTAATAATATGGTCATAAACCCTATACTAAACATATAAAAGGTAGTTTCTATCTCTCCTATATTCCGTCCTAATGTTCCCCCTATTGCCCCTTCAATACTTAAGGAAGCACCTGCTACAAGGGCTATAAAGTAAAATAAAACCTTCATGAATATTCTCCTCTCAAATTACATACTTGCGCATGCATATACCTTATAAGAAGTCATCTTTTTATACATAATTCAAAAAATGATATCGCGTGTTGCATGTAGGATTGTCCTGAATGCAAGATTTTCAGCAAACTTACAATCTCCCGTTGTCCGTCCATAGGACCAAATGGAGACATGCCCACTTTTACTTCCTCTTTCTAGACTTTGTCTACAAGCTGAAGCTCTGTATCACAGACCCTCATTAACTATTCAACCCTGAAGGTTGCTTATACGTATTTTAACACTAGTTCAGAAAGTGCTTCTTTTGGCTGGAAGCCAACAACTTTGTCTACGACTTCTCCGTTTTTGAATACAAGTAGAGTTGGGATGCTCATTACGCCGAATTTAGAAGCTGTTACTTTGCTTTCGTCCACATCGATTTTCACGATTTTGACTTTGTCTCCTATTTCCGAATCTAGTTCTTCTAATACTGGTGCAATCATTTTACAAGGTCCGCACCAAGTTGCAAAAAAGTCCACAAGAACTACTTCTAAACCTGTTTCTTCTTGAAAGTTTTGATCTGTTACATGTAGTACAGCCATTTATAATACCCTCCTAATAGTGTTTATTTAATAATTGAGCAAAGTTACGTTCGGATTTAGTGTTTAAATACTATCGTCACCATAAATCCAGCCTGGGATATAGTGAAGCCATTCAAATTTCCAAACTCCCTTATCACGGCGCAGTCGACTTTCATAACGGGCACCAAAGATAGGAGCATCTAAGGTCTCTCTAGTTGGAGTGAATGGCACAACGCGATAAATGTCCATCGTTGCAGTGTCTCCTGTAACGTTCACACGAAAATTTGTAGCTGCGTGTTGCATATAGGGTTGTCCTGAACGTAAAATTTTTAGCAAACTCACAATCTCCCATTGTCCATCCATAGGACCAAATGGAGACATATCCGCTTTTGCATCCTCAGTAAATACAGTTGTCAGTAGGCTAAAGTCAGCTTGGTCCAATGCCCAGGCATATCGAATGTACGTTTCAGCCACCTGCGCTTCGTCCGTCCCACGCTCGTCAGGATTAGGGAACACTCTCCAAGGTGCATCAAGTTCACTTAGTATTGCCGGCGTTTCTATATTCTGATGCCAACCGATCATACCGTCAGCTAGCTTCCAGTTCGTTGCATAGCCTTTGTTTCCATGCTGCCAATCAAGTTGGAATCGTAGATGCGAGATTTTCCATCCCTCACTACTACGCACATATGTGTTCACAAAATGACCACCAAATAAAAAACTGTTCAGTCCTTCTTCTCCGGTAACATTGGCAAGAATACCCGTCATGTATGCACTTTGTTGAGCCTGATCCCCACTCACTGCAACATATGAATTCGTTACTTTATTTCGTACGACATCTAGTTCAGGACCGTTGTAAGCTAGTCCTTTAATGATGGCATCCACTCCCTTAAATTCCCCTAAATTGCTGAAATGTGCTGCTGCATCGGGAGTAAAATAGTCTTTAATAGGCGATAGATTGTTTGTCTCAAGTGCATTGGAAAAATCTAAAAAGATTTTTTGAATCTCAGCTTGGCTTGACCCTGTAGGCTTTGTGTTAAAGTTATAATTTGTATTCACTTTCTACACTCTCCTATTTTTTATACTTTAAAACGATGTAAATAATGCAGATTAATAATGACGTCCGTACCCCAAATTCGAACGGTCACCTAATTGTTTCCCCATTTTGGAGAGGTATTGCCCTAATCGTAACTGATCTGTTTCCCACTCTTTAAGTTTCATTCGCAGATTCTCAATCGGTTGATCCACGATATCAAAAGCAGCTGCAAGTTTCATAGCATTATAGGCTGCTTTTGAAACACCCGATGCTGTATGCGGTCTAGGAACAAAAGAAGCATCACCCAATACAATAACCTTGTTAAATACCATATGTGATACTTCTAAATCATATATTGGCTGAACAAAAGGAGTCTTTGTTATATGAATCAGGTTAGCAAAAGGTGTCGGTAATACTTTTTCAGCTTTTTGTTTTTGATTAGATATAACCGATTCAGGTAATTGATTTGGTGGCATCACAAACTCATACTTTCGTCCATCATTGGCGGTCATTAATTGGTTTAATTGATCATTATTTAAAATAGTCTCATACCAAACCCAGTTAAGTCTTATTGAATCGTATGAATACTTATTCGGGATAAAATAACTGAGTATTTGAGTATTGATACCTTGATAAAAGGTGAATTTGTCAAAGAAAAAATTTAGAATATCTTTTGGGATTTCTTCTATGTTAACCGTTCCTCTCCAAGCAACATACCCTGCATATGTGGGGAAAGCAGCAGGCAATACCTTATTTCGTACAACTGAACCGATTCCATCTGCACCTATGACATAATCAGCGGTAACTTTTGTTCCATCTTGAAAGTTAATAGATACTTCACATTGACTTTGTGAGAAATCTACAACCCGTTTACCCGAATGATAATGTTCAGCAGGGAAAGCATCTATTAGAGCACCATATAGGCGGTTCCATGATGTCATCAATTGCGGCATCGGTATCTCCTCAATCTTCCCATCTCTTCTAATAAATTTCCGATAAGAGAGTGGTACAGTAATTTCTTGAAGAATTTCCAAATTATACTTAGTTAAAAATTCTTCTATATCCGGTTGAATGACTAATCCCGCTCCCCTGTCTTCCATCATTCCAGCAGAACGTTCATAAATATCAACTTGATGCCCTTTCTCTCTTAAGGCGATACCTGTAAATAAGCCCCCAAGCGAACCACCAATGATTGCTATTTTTAAAGACTTCATTAACAACATCCCTTTCTCAAAATAGAAGAATAAAATAATAATTTCCATTAGTGGATGTTTAGCTTTTTGAGTAAGATCTATTATTTCATAAGAGCCTCTTCACTGTCCCCCCTTTATAATGGGAGGGGAAGTCTACTATAGAAAGTGGGATATCTACTAAGTTAATCATGAATTTTCATTATTCCTATAAAAAGCATACTTTATCGTTGTGCTTTGCTCTTGTAGAGAGAAGTTTATCAATACATCTAATTGTTGACTGCATTGAATGGTTTTAGGGTGGGTTAATCCATATAGCTTACCTAAATAAAATAGTTGCTCTCTTTTTGTTTCAATTAACTTTGTAAGACTAAACATAGCAGCAATCCTTTTGTTTAAAATAAAACATTCCAAATTGTGGTATATATTTAGATGCACAAAGGAATTTCTCTTAAAATTACTAACTGGGGTTCTAATGCATGCCTGTCAGGCTAAAAAAGAAAACTACCCCAAAAACCGCAGTTGACTTGCTCAATGCAGAGGATTGTGTGTCGGAAAATGAGGTAAAATCTCTTCTCCGATCTCCTGAATCATCTCTTCCATTGGTCGTCTAGCAAAATAAGGGACAAATACCAAATGATTCACTCCGATTGTTTGAAATTTATATAATAATTCTAATAAATGGTTGCGCCCTAAACGATATCCCAAGGGGATTTGCATTGGGAATTCATCGGGATTTTCCGATAAGTCGATATATAAAGTTTGCGTAAACGGTTTAAATACTCCAGGTTTTTTTATGTCTGCTAGTGTACGATAATTTTGAATTAATGAGGCTTGCTCTTCAATACTGCGTGGGTATTGAATCCAGCCGTCCCCGTGCTCAGCAATCCACTCCATAGATTGTTGGCTAAATCCTGTCACCATCGTTGGAATGACAGTAACAGGTTTTGGAATTAATTTCATATTTCTGCTGTCTATGACACCTAGATTAGAATCAATCGTTGGTTGTTTTTCCGTAAGCAACTGGTCAAGGAAATCAAAGCTCTGTTTAAATATGTCCCCTCTCTTTTCTCTTTCTATTCCTAAAGCAGTAAAATCCTTTTCTCGGTCTCCTGAAGCGACTCCCATAATAAGTCGGTCAGGAAACAACTTGTCGATAGACGTTGCTTCTTTTGCAACTCGAACAGGATGACGTAACGGAAGAACAACACTTGATGTTCCTAATGCAATATGATTTGTACGTGCAGCAAGGTAAGTTAAATAAATCCATAAATCATATAGTTGCCCATGATCGTTAGACTTAAGGTCTTGCATTGTGACATCCCGCAGCCAAATCGCAGAAAAACCTAACTTTTCTATTGTACATGCCAGTTCAACCGTATTTTCCATCCTTGGTGGTTGATTTGTCATCGGTTCAAATGGTGTTAAAAATCCAAGAGTCATTTTATCTTTTTGATACATCCGATTAAATGCCCTATGCTGTTCGAGACTCATGTAATCCCTCCTATTGCATTACAGGTTTTTACCAATAAAAAGTTCTAATTGTTTGATTACTTCTTCATTTCTGCGATAATATGTCCACTGGCCAATTCGTTTCATTTCTAAAAGACCGCTTTGCTGCAACAGCGATAAATATTGAGAAGTAGTTGACTGACCCAAGCCTATCTTATCTCGTATGTCTCCCACACAAACTCCTCCTAGGAAATCGTCTCCCTTATGGATATGGACTTGAGGAGGGAAGTTTTTCTCCGGTTCTTTTAACATTTGTACAATGTTTAACCTAGTTGTATTGGACAAAGCTTTAAACATATCTACACATTTTGCATCATTCATTCTTTGTTGCTCTTCCATCATTCTGTTATCTCCTTTCTTTAGAAAAAGAGACGCTCCTATTCCATCCAGCATGTTGGTTTAAAAAATAGCCGATACATAAAATTAATCACTAACTGATTCTTTTAAAAGTTCAAAGGAGCGTTTTCGTTTTTCAAAATCGTAAATAGGTGTGATGGCCATAAGTTCATCAATTGGAAACTTATTAGTTAATTCCTTTATTTTTTGAGCTACAGTTTCCTTAGAACCAATAATGTATGTTTCTTTTACAGCTTCTATTTCTCGTTTGTCAGATGGATTCAGTACATGTGATAGTGCTATTTCAGGATCTACTAAACGTGTAAGTCGCCCGCGATGTAAATAATAATTAAATCGCAATGCACTTTCAGCAATTTTTTCCGCCTCTTCGTCAGTGTCTCCAACAATAATTTTCATTGTTACTAGCACTTGTGGTTCTTCTAAATATTTTGATGGTTTAAAATTATCGACATATAACATTACTGCCTGTTCCATTCCACCTGGCTGATAGTTAATGAATTGTGCAAAAGCGTAAGGCAATCCTTTTTCTGCTGCTAAAAGGGCTGAAGAATTACTTGTACCAAGTATCCATACATCCGGTTTTTTTTCTATTACAGGTGTTGTTTCTAAAGCTCTTAAACGGTGAGTATCAGGAAGTCTGTCCTGTAGATATTCTAACAGTTGATCAATTTGTCCAGGGAAAATATCAACATTTCTAGCTCTTTCACCTTGCAGAGCTATATTTGATAAATGATGGCCGCCAGGTGCACGGCCTACACCAATATCTACACGCCCTGGAGCAAGTGCACCCATCACCTTAAAGTTCTCTGCTACTTTGTATGCACTATAGTGTGGTAACATAACCCCGCCAGTACCTACCTTTATATTCTCTGTTTTAGCTAATAAATGACTAGCAAGAATTTCAGGAGAAGATCCAGCCAACGCATCTGTACTATGATGTTCTGATAACCAGTAACGGTGGTATCCTAACATATCAACGTATTTTGCCAACTCCACCGATTGTGCAAAGCCTTCTTCTGCTGAAATACCTTCTAATAACTGAGTTTGATCTAATACACTAATTTTCATCAGATTTTTCGTGCAGGATACCCCGACTTCAAGGAATGTGAAGGGCGTAGCCCAATGAGTAAGTCGGGGAGGAATGCGCGTTTTTGCGTAGCAAAACATTCCAATGCTGCATTTCCTCCTTTACGGTATAATTTTGGATAAGAGATGAACCGTTGGGCGAATCGTCGCTAAAGGCACTCTTTTTGTTCTTTGACAACCTAAAATATGAGGTTGGTTGCAGGAATACGTTGCAACCGTAAAATCTTAGACGTAACTCGTCCGCCTAGTACGTGTGGAAATGTGAGTACTGCTACTAGGCAATGCCGTGCATAACGGTTGCTACTTGAGCATGTCTCTTGTAGTAGGGCGACCGTCAACACGCCCATGATGCAGAGGACACTCCAAGGTAGGAGGTCTTAGACCGTCAGTACTGCTGGTCACTCGCAAGCCCCCGCTTCAAGCGTAGCTAAGTGGGGGGTAGTTGACTACTATTCTCCTTACTATTGCTTATTAGTACGAACAACAAACATACATATATAATTCTCGATTTATATATAAGTGAAAGTTATTCTTCTATTGGAAAGACCGAAACAGTGTATTTATCTACATTTTCCGAAATATCGATCTTATAGTTTCTGTTTTATCTTGTTAATCAAATGCAGTCAGCGTAAAGCTCTTGAGCAGATAACTCAATAAACTCCAGCTCATATCGCCGGAGATATTGAGTACGCTTATTTATATAGAGATTGGAACATCAATACCAATTAGATAATCCTTTTTTTAAAATTTGAAGTTTCAACAATTATATTAAAAGCCTGAAGTATACTGCCTAGGAAGAGTTGTTTCTTTTTTTAGGCTAGCTGCTGCTTCGAGCGCCCAATACGGATTTCTTAACATTCCCCTTCCGATAGCTACAAGATCTGCATCCTCTGTTCCAATAACAGCATTAGCCAGAGTAGAATCATCCAATCTGCCAACAGCAATAACTGGAATATTTAAAGCAGCCTTAATTTCTCTAGCCAGAGGTACTTGGTAGGCTGCATGAGTACCTGGTTTTCCAAAAGCTGAAATAGGTCCTTCTCCACCAGAAGAAACGTCAAACATATCAACGCCAGCCTCTTTGTATTCTTTAGCAAATTGAATACTTTCTTCGATTCCGTAGCCACCTTCTACATACTCTTTCGCTGAAATACGCATAATTAACGGCATGTCATCAGGCATTTCGGCTTTAACTGCTTCAATAATCTCACGACCAAATTTGGTAAGATCTTTTCCATATTCATCGTCTCTTTTATTTGTTAATGGGGAATGGAATTGATGGATGAGATACCCATGAGCTCCATGAATCTCAATCGCATCAAAACCAGCTTGGACTGCACGCTTTACAGCTTTACGAAATTTCTCTACCATTTCTTTCACTTCTGATGTAGATAGAGCTCGCGGAGTCTTCCAGTTTACATCAAATGGAATTGCTGATGGTGCGACTGGCTCTGCCGCATCTTCTGCTTTTCTTCCTGCGTGAGCAATTTGAATTCCAACTTTAGCACCATAACTATGACAAGCTTCCACTATTCTCGCCAAGGCCGGAATTTGTTCATCAGACCATAAGCCTAAATCATAGTCGGAAATACGTCCATCGGGCTCAACATCAGTCATTTCAATTATAATAAAGCCAGCTCCACCAACAGCCCTGCTAACATAGTGCAAATAGTGCCAATCCGTAGCTATACCATCTTTATCTCCCACAGAATATTGACACATAGGGGGCATAACAACGCGATTTTTTAGTTCTAGACCTTTAATTTTGTACGGACTAAATAAGTCATTCATGGAAAAAACTCCTCCTAAACTAGTGATTTTAATTACTTACAACTAATCATCTTCCATCAGTTAGTAAAGCGTCTTAAAAATGCATGCGCATGCATGTAAATTTGCGTCGATATATATCTTTGTCAACTTCATTCAGCCTTAGAAAAGACTGATGATTTTGATTACTTCTAAACTAATGCTTTCACATCAGTCAGTAAGTCGATAATTAAATACATGTGCATGCATGTAATTTATCATCGATATATATCTTTGTCAACTTCAATCAGCCTTAGAAAAGACTGATGATTTTGATTACTTCTAACTAATGCTTTTCTACTCAGTTAGTAACTCGATAATTAAATACATGCGCATGCATGTAATTTACCATCGATATATATCTTTGTCAACTTCATCCCGCCTTAAAAGTAAAAAGCTCCATAACATCCCAGAGGCTTTCAAGTATGATAATTATGATCTTACTTTCTTAGAGATTAAATTTAATTCCTGTAAAAACATTTCTTTGGAGAGATTGTCCCTTAGTAAGGTCTCAACAGTAGCTAGTGATTTCTGAAGTTTCTCTTCTCCTAATGGAGTGAGACAAGTGTAAATTCCACGACGGTCATCTTCACATATATGTCTTTGTAAAACTCCACAACTTTTTGTTTCAAGTCTTCCCACCAATCTTGATATAGCACTTTGGCTTAATCCTACCATCTCTTGTAATTTCTGTAACCTTAATTCTTTATCACTTGTTTGAGATAAAAAGTAAAGGACATAAAACTCTTTCAACGATAAATTATAATTTTCTTGCAATGCCGTTTCAATCCTATTATTAATAAGAGCTTGGAGATTAGTTAAAGACATCCAACTATCTATAAGCTCGATTTTAATGTGGTTACTCATGTAATTCCACCTTATCTGATCTATAAAAGAAATATTATTATATGGAGCATCTTCGTATAGACCTTTTAATAATCTATGTTATCAATATCATCTTGAATGGTTAAATGTCTTAAATGGTTATAAATCAAGACATCAAAAGAAAAATATTCAATATTTTTAACAAATGATATACAGTGAGCTTAAATAAATTGACAAAGAATACGTGATATACAATAATGTATGCACATGCATTTATTTTACCTTAATCATTTCTCTTTGTCAATTTGTATACTCATAATCTGAATTGAAGGATAAACGACATACATGCAGCATTAAGATTTAAATAAGAGATAGCCCAAGTAAACTTTATTGGGCTAAGAGAATAACGATTTATTCTTACCTAAGCAAATAAAGATAGTTGGCTTTACTTATTTACCTTAGAAAATGTAAGAAGCATATTATAATTTCTTTATTAAAGATTGTACTTCATATTGAAGGTTTCCTTTTGAGAAAGCAGAGCGAAGAATATCATGAAAAATATCTAAGCATCTTTGTAATTTTGCTTCACCTTTTGCCGTTAAACAAGTGTAGATACCTCTTCTGTCATCTTCACATATATGTCTTTCTAAAACCCCACAACTTTTTGCTTCAAGTCTACCCACCAGTCTTGATATAGCACTTTGGCTTAATCCTACCATCTCTTGTAATTGCTGTAGCCTTAATTTTTTACCACTTGTTTGAGATAAAAAGTAAAGGACATAAAACTCCTTCAACGATAAATTATAATTTTCTTGCAAGGCTCCTTCTAGCTCATTGTTAATACTCATATGAATATTAGTAATGGATAGCCAATTATTTAACAGTTCATTTTCTTGATTGGTTTTCATACACATTCCACCTGTTCTGTCCTGATAGTACAGCACTTTAATCAAAAACCATAATGTATTCAGGCGAGGACGATGTTCATCTCCTTTTGGAATCAGCCTTCACCCGTAAATCCCGCTGAATATTCCATCATTAAACCTCATTCACTCCTTATAAAACTATCGAATCTAGCTGAGAACATCGCAATTTCATGAGATTTTATTGTTATTTTGAATTATCTCAGTAGAGGGGGTTACATAAAAAGGGAGTCAAGTTTGTACTATACGTTTATCATGTTATTCAAAGGATCCGCCGTCAACAGCATGAAACTAACTCCATAAAATGTTTACGAGTTCTTCGTTTACATCCTCATCGTTTAGCATGATATATTTCCGTGTTTCACTCGGTGACTGATGCCCCAAAAACTGCTGCGTTTTTACGATATCCTTCGTTCGCATATAAAAGTGATAGGCTGCAGTTTTCCGCATTACGTGGGTACTGACGTACCTTGTATCCAACCCGACTTGATCCGCAGCCCATTTCAGCATCTTATGGACCCATTGCCGTTGAAACGGAAACAGTAACTCCTCATCCTTCATTCCTACTGTGTATGCCTCAATTTTTGTCCGTATGGCAACGTTTAAAGTACAATTACGATATTGTCCCGTCTTTTTCGTTTTTACTCGTAAGATGCCATTCTGAATGTCTCTCTTTCGCAATTGAAGAAGATCACTGATTCGCAAGGCCGTTGAGAGCCCGAGTTCAAATAACATAGCATCTCGGAATCCGTTCCGTCTCATACGGAGCACTTCCATCATCTCCTTGACCGTTTCCATATCCCGAATTGGTTCACAGACGTGCCGTTCCATGCTGATCCCTCCCTTGTTTTTGTATCTTTTAGGCTACATAAATTATATTATACAATAAAGAGAGAGCATTAATCCCCTATTTTTCAACGTTTTACAGTATACATAAATTGATTTATGTTGCCTGTTTCTAAAAAAAGATCTGTTACATAATGGTGTTAATTTTTAACTATCCCAAAAATAAAAAGAAAAAAATAACTCCCATTGATATCATCCCCTCAATTTGTTATAATAAAGTGTTTTTAACATTATTGAGGGGGAACATTTTTTTATGTCAATCGAAATAGGAAGTAAGGTACAAGGTAAAGTAACAGGCATCACTAATTTTGGAGCATTCGTAGAATTACCAGGAGGCTCAACAGGTCTTGTGCATATCAGCGAAGTAGCGGATAGCTATGTAAAAGACGTTAATGACCATCTCAAAGTAGGCGACCAGGTTGAAGTAAAAGTGATTAGTGAGAAAGACGGAAAAATTTCCTTGTCCATCAAAAAAGCGATAGATAGACCCGAAGGACAGACCTCTTCTTATTCTCAACGTCCACCACGCCAGGGAAGAGCTGATAGCCGTTCCAAAGACTTCCGTGCAAAAAGCAATTTCCAGCCAAAGGAAAGTTTCGAAGATAAAATGGCTCGTTTTTTAAAGACTAGTGAAGAAAATTTATCTACCCTCAAACGTAGCACTGAAACAAAACGGGGCGGTAGAGGCGGAAGACGCGGATAATCTGCTGCGTTTTTTAATACGTCATCATAAGCCTGTATAAACTGGCTGATCTTCTTTATGTAACTAGAATATGCATTGAGATAGGAGTCTCATAAATACATTTTGACGATCCAACTCAAAGTAAGGCACTCGATGTGAGTGCTTTTACTTTTGTTGAGAATATGATTAGAAAGGAACACACAGAATGAATGTTATTGATTTAAATGCAGAAAGACAGCGAAGACAAAAAGAAAAACAAATGATTACTATTCCAATTATAAAAAGAATCTATGAAGAAGATGGAGAAATTAAATTCGAGATATCAGGAGAACGAGAAGTTCCCGTGGCTTGGTTAGATAAATGAGAAAAGGAGCATAGGATCTTTTTTATTTTATCAGTAAAAAATCTTTCTTGGCGGAACCCCATTCTAAAATAATCCCAACAAATAAACAGAAAATTACAAATAAGTACATGTTTATTATAACTTGTTTTTTTGTGGGATTTTATTATAATAAAATCCCACAAAAAAACAGGCATTTCCTGCCTGTTTCTAACCTTATAAAAAACAATTGATTTTACATTCTATTCCATCCATATAGCCGCATCTAGGGTTATCCCGGACATACCTGTATTATTAACCCTAGCCTAATTACCAGTATTTACTTGGCGAATACATGGTTGCCAATAGTGGCTGTTACTTGTCGTGTTTTCAGCCAATCACTTTTTGCTGTTCGTGGATTGTAGAAATAAAGAGCATCACTTGAACGATTTTGATTAGCTAGGGCTTCATCCACTGCTCGTTTTGAATCATTAGATGCAGGATGATTAATCGCTCCATTTGCTACAGGTGTAAATTCATATCCACCGTTTCCTAACGGCTGATAGATTACATCATGAATCGAATTTGGGAACTCTGGAGATGCAACACGATTTAATACAACAGTCGCTACTGCTACTTTTCCTTCATATGGCTCGCCTTTCGCTTCTGCCTCTACTAATCTGGACAGCAAGTCTTTATCTTCAGCTGAAATAGCAGAAGATTGGGCTGAAGCTGTTTGTGCTTCAGGTGAAGGTGAACCGTTTCCAATGGTTAAGGTTTGTCCAATATAAATAGTATCATTTTGTAAATGATTTGCTGCTTTTAGTCCTTCCACTGTTACTCCATTTTGGTTACTAAGTCCCCACAAAGTATCTCCTTGCACCACTTTATAGGGAGCCGCATCTGCTATTCCTTGTGCTACGAGAAATGCTAAAGATGCTGCAGAAGCAAATACCCACTTTTTCATGCTTGTCTTTTTCACTAAAAATACCTCCTGAAAAACTGGCATGACATTATCTTAGCATAGCGAATTGGAGATTGCATTGAAAGAATGGATAACATTTATGCTAATTCCATTAAGAATATTACATGATATATAATGATGTTGTAATATTTGTAGCAACCTTAAAAACACTTAATAAATATGACGTTTGTATCATGAAGTTACTTTGGAGGCATTTTTTTATTGTAATTTCTTCGTTTCTGAATTCTATTCCATAATTGGGGGTAACCTTCAATATCATTTCTTAAAAGCATCTAAATCCAAAGCCTTTGTGGTGAGGTTGGGATTGATCATTTTTAAGTTCGGATGACTTGAAGATCTCCCCACTTTCATGTAACCATCCCTTGCTGATTCAGCTTTTCGAACAGACCGCTCCTAGCTGCTTGCTCAAAAATACCATCGAAATCAGAACAGGTCTAAGTCGTTTCCCTATATAGATTAATGACATCCTTTAATGCCGCCGCTGCTGCTCCTCTTGGGTGAGATGCGCCTCCGGTTGCACAAACGGCCCCCATTTCGATCGTTTCAAAAACGACACCTTTATTTGTTCCATTGACATGAGCCAAAGGATGCTCGCTTTCAAGTTTACATGGTTTTACTTCTACGATTACATTCTCAGCTTCTTTGTAAGCACTAGCTAGAAGCTTAAGCGTACGGCCACTTTGTTTAGCTTCCTGAATGTCTTCCTTAGTGACTTGTTCAATACCTTTAATTTTCACATCGTCCATTAATAAGCTACTTCCGAAAAATCCATTAGCGAGGAGGAGAATTTTGCAAGCCGTATCAAATCCTTGCACATCTAAAGCAGGATTTGCTTCCGCAATTCCTTTTTCCTGTGCAATTTTTAAGGCTTCTTCAAAAGATAAATTATTCTCGCTCATGCTTGCTCAAATGAAATTAGAGGTCCCATTTAGAATGCCTTCAATACGAGTAATTGTGCATCCTGCTAAACTGTATTCTCCGATATCAAGCGTTGGTAAGGCTGCCGCGGTTGCGCCGCTGTATTTTAATCGACTACCATGCTTGGCTGCTTGTGTTTTGATTTTATCGAATGACCTTACAAGTGCTCCTTTTGAAACAGAGACAATATCCATCCCATTCACCATAGATTTCTGAATATAGCCAAGTACTGGTTCTCCCGTTTCTATATTTGTTGGAGTGCACTCGATCAGGACATCTCCTTGAAAAATTGGTTCAGTAAAAGGGAGCTTGAAATATTCCGAATATCTCGAAAGTGCTTCTGAACCCGTTCCGAAATCAATCAAGCTTGAGAGCCTGATTCCTTTTTCTTCGTAAATCATTCCTTTACTGCCAACGATTCCGGTTACGAGTAAGTCAAAGCCGTATTTTTCTTTCATCAAAGCTCCATTGTGAATAATCAGTTTGATTAGCTCTTTTGCAACGGTACCATACCCAGTTAATATGATTTTCTTCTGCATAGAAATCTCCTTTATAAAATGGGGCTAATTTTGTAATAATCACACGAGCTTAAGAAAATAATGCCAATTAAATATTTCCAATTGGACTCCTGCAAATTCCCATTTGAATTCCCTTTTGATTAATACCTTTCTTTAGATTTACTAAAGGCGAACCTTGATAAACTTGTTGAATGATAACTTCTATCTTTGCTCTTTCTTGTTGAGTAATATTTTTTTTCGTAAGCATTTTATTAAACCATTGACTGATTTCCATAGGTGAAATATTTCCAGCAATTGAAGAAAGACGATCAAACCCCTGTAATACTTTTTCCTCTAATTCCACTTCTCCACCAGCATAAAAATGAAAGTTGCTTCGGTTAATATCGGTTTTCAGTAGTCCAACTTTTTCTTTATTACCAGCTTCTTTTAATCCAACTACTAATTCTATCTTACTTAACTGAATAATACTGTTTACTGATAAATCAAATCCAGTTCTTTTTGGGTTGTTATATAAGATAGTAGGCTTATTACTAAGATTAATAATGGTTTTTGTATAAACTAATGCCTCTTCTTGTGTCGGTAGAACATACGGTGGATACCCAAGCAAAATACCTGATATTTTTGTAGTACGAATCGTTTTAGCTAGTTCTTCTGCCTCTTTCTGTCTAATAGATGACACCCCAAATAAAATTTCCATATTATTAATAAGTTCTTCTTCCAATACCAAACTGTTTATTATTTCAATTTTCTCTTTAAGGTTCAGACTATGCTGCTCACCAGTGGATCCAGAGACAAGAACAGACTTTACTCCTTGTTTATACAAAGCTCTTATATGATCTATTGTCCCCTGAATATTTACAGATTCGTCTTCAAAAAATGCAGTTGGCACAGCAATGTGAAATGTTTCTTTTAGCATAATGTTATCTCCTTTATCCTTTTTTATCGCTACTTCAACTTATCTGCACCGTTTCTGGAAGATTTTTTCAAAGGCCTTATTGAAGTAAATGTCCCGTTACTTCAATAAAAAGAGGAAGTGATAAAGGAATCGCTTTGGAATTCCTTTACTAAAGATAATGAGTTCTTATCTAT